>CALCCX010000372.1 GCA_937900165.1 uncultured Acidimicrobiia bacterium
CTCATCCCACACAGTCTGACTGCCGTACTTTGACACGTTGGGATTCGGAGTTTGACTGGGGTTGGTAAGCTTGTTGGCCCCCGTGCCCAATCAGTGCTCTACCCCCAAGGCGGAACATACAACGCTAGCCCTAAAGCTATTTCGGGGAGAACCAGCTATCACCGAGTTTGATTGGCCTTTCACCCCTATCCACAGGTCATCCCCCCAGTTTTCAACCTAGGTGGGTTCGGGCCTCCACGAGGTCTTACCCTCGCTTCACCCTGCCCATGGATAGATCACTCGGTTTCGGGTCTAGACCACGCGACTATACGCCCTATTAAGACTCGCTTTCGCTGCGGCTACGGCTCTCGCCTTAACCTTGCCACGTAGCACTAACTCGCCGGCTCATTCTTCAAAAGGCAGGCGGTCAGGATTGTAAACAATCCCTCCCACTGCTTGTAAGTCCACGGTTTCAGGTACTATTTCACTCCCCTCCCGGGGTACTTTTCACCTTTCCCTCACGGTACTAGTCCGCTATCGGTTGTTGAGTAGTACTTAGCCTTACGAGGTGGTCCTCGCAGATTCACGCCAGTTAACGCCGACGCTACTCGGGATCTCCGCTAGGAGGTCAGGTTGGTTTCGCTTACGGGACTCTTACCCTCTTTGGTCTGCCATCCCAGGCAGGTTCACCTACCAACTGACTTTGTAACTCCTTGCCAACGCCTGCCGTCAGCGTGCGGATCCCACAACCCCGGTCCGGCAACGCCACAGGGCTATCACACCGGACTGGTTTAGGCTCTTCCCGTTTCGCTCGCCGCTACTCAGGGAGTCGCTATTGCTTTACTTTCCTCAGGTTACTTAGATGTTTCAATTCACCTGGTTGCCTCTCCTGGCCCCATTGTTTCAGACCAGAGTGACTGGGCACTACCCCAGTCGGGTTTCCCCATTCGGATATCCCCGGATCGTCACCAGCTTGACGGCTCCCCGAGGCTTTTCGCAGCCTGCTACGTCCTTCTTCGGCTCTCAACACCAAGGCATCCACCGTGGACCCTTAGTAGCTTGGAATATAGAGAATCCAAGACAATTCATGCTCGCTATGCAATTCTCAAGGTTCCGTGAAACGAGCATGGCTCGATTCACGATGACGCTGCGCCGATTGGCGAAGCGTCATCGCAGAAGGAAGGCCGGCTTCGGCGTCTCTCGACTACCTTGACCGGCCGGACTCCTTCACGACTAAACAGCGTGTCCGACTTTCGTTTGCTCCCTCGACGGGAGATGAACTCGACCTCGAGATTGCTCTCGAAACTCGAATAACCGATTGATCAACTAAGAGCGGGCTCGGGCTGCGCATAAGCGCCGCACCGAGGTCCCATCCCGGGAGTCGAATCCCGGGTTCTGACCCCGTTTGTCCCGTTCCGCACCTCGCCGAGGTTTCCCTCGTTGAGGATCAAAACCGGGTAGGGCCGTCATGCTCCTTAGAAAGGAGGTGATCCAGCCGCACGTTCCCGTACGGCTACCTTGTTACGACTTCACCCCAATCGCCGACCCCGCCTTCGGCAGCTCCCTCTCAAAAGAGTTGGGCCACTGACTTCGAGCGTTGCCGACTTTCGTGGTGTGACGGGCGGTGTGTACAAAGCCCGAGAACGTATTCACCGCGACTTTGCTGATTCGCGATTACTAGCGACTCCGGCTTCATGGAGTCGAGTTGCAGACTCCAATCCGAACTGGGGCTGGCTTTGTGGGATTGGCTCACTCTCGCGAGATCGCGACCCGTTGTACCAGCCATTGTAGCATGCGTGCAGCCCTGAACATAAGGGGCATGATGATTTGACGTCGTCCCCACCTTCCTCCGAGTTGTCCCCGGCAGTCTCCCATGAGTCCCCACCATTACGTGCTGGCAACATAGGACAGGGGTTGCGCTCGTTGCGGGACTTAACCCAACATCTCACGACACGAGCTGACGACAACCATGCACCACCTGTCATGGACGCTTACGCACACCGTGTTTCCACGGTTTTTCCCATGATGTCAAGTCCAGGTAAGGTTCTTCGGGTTGCATCGAATTAAGCCGCATGCTCCGCCGCTTGTGCGGGCTCCCGTCAATTCCTTTGAGTTTTAGCCTTGCGGCCGTACTCCCCAGGCGGGGCACTTAATGCGTTAGCTTCGGCACGGCAACCGTTGATCGGGTCGCCACACCTAGTGCCCAACGTTTACAGCGTGGACTACCAGGGTATCTAATCCTGTTTGCTCCCCACGCTTTCGCTCCTCAGCGTCGGTACCGGCCCAGAGAACCGCCTTCGCTACTGGTGTTCCTCCCGATATCTGCGCATTTCACCGCTACACCGGGAATTCCATTCTCCTCTACCGGACCCTAGCCATGGCAGTATCGACCGGCGTCCCAGGGTTGAGCCCTGGGTTTTCACGATCGACTAACCAAGCCGCCTACGAGCCCTTTACGCCCAATGAATCCGGACAACGTTCGCCCCCTACGTATTACCGCGGCTGCTGGCACGTAGTTGGCCGGGGCTTCTTCTGGAGGTACCGTCATTTTCGTCCCTCCTGAAAGGAGTTTACAACCCGAAGGCCTTCATCCTCCACGCGGCGTCGCTGCGTCAGGCTTTCGCCCATTGCGCAAGATTCCCTGCTGCTGCCTCCCGTAGGAGTCTGGACCGTATCTCAGTTCCAGTGTGGCTGATCATCCTCTCAGACCAGCTACCCGTCGATGCCTTGGTGAGCCGTTACCTCACCAACTAGCTGATGGGACGCGAGCCCATCCCGAAGCGTCTGAACATTTCCTCACCAGACCATACGATCCGGTGAGGGTATCCGGTATTAATCCGAGTTTCCTCGGGCTATCCCGGTCTTCGGGGCAGGTTGCTCACGTGTTACGCACCCGTTCGCCGCTCCGTCATACCCGTCTCTTACGAGTCAGGCATGCGTCGCTCGACTTGCATGCATTAGGCGCGCCGCCAACGTTCGTCCTGAGCCAGGATCAAACTCTCCAACGTCAGTCTTATTGCCCGAACCCTCCTCCGACCGAAATCGAACGGATGCCTCGAGCAGTACCTGTCATCATGTTGCTTGATCCACATTGTCTTCACCGGTCGAATCGACCGGTGTTCATTATATGGAGTACGTTCTCAAATCTGAGAGCCTCAGCATCCGAACAGACCCCCGACGCAGGCGAGCTGCGTTCAAAGATTTGCCGTTGCGTTCACGAAGAACACTGATGCCGAAGCCGTTCAGATGGAACGGTTTTATCGGCTTTTGACACGCTGTTTAGTTGTCAAGGAGCCCGCGAGCCGAACCTATCGCGGTCGACCCGTCGTGCCCTTCGGGGGCTTTCACCCCCTGGGACCGCCTGCGCGAACTTAGATGGCTGTCCGCGCAGCCCTAATCCACCGCCTCACTTGAGGGGTGGTTCCCGGAGCGAATTGTGCGCCGGGGCGTGGAACAGTAGCAGCCGGAGCTTCTGGGCACCAAATCGAGGCATGAAGCTCCCGGGGCCGCCACCTCGAGACAAGGCGGTCGATCGGGCCGGACCAATCAGGGGTTCTCGAATGCGCCGATCGACGGGGTGGTTGCAGAACGGGTCGCCCTGACGATGCCTCCGGTTACGTCCACTGGCACCCCGCTCCCGAGAGCCGCCGAGCCGGACACCGGTTCGTACCGAACCAGTGCGTCGGCCAACCCGGTCAGGCCGGTGGCGGTCGGGTTGGTTACCAGGCCGGAGATCGAGGCGACCACGAGGTCGCCGGGAATCGGGAAGGTTGGGATGCCAGGGGTTGGTGTCCCGCTGTTCCTGAGGTCGCCGGACCAGAGCTGGTTTCGGAACGTCACAGAAGTGCTCGACCCGTCGTTGCGCGCGTACTGGGGATTTCCGCCGGCCACGACGATCACGAGGTTGTTGGCGATATCCACGTTCTCGTTGTCAGAGGAACCCCCTGAGGCGTTGTTGCCATTCTGAAGGCGGAACACGGCAAATGTGCTCTGGGTCACAATGGTGTTGTGATAGACCGAGGCCCCTGACACCCCGCGGATCTCGATGGCGGAATCGTCGAAGTCTGCAATGAGGTTGTTCCGCGCCACTTGGCCAACACCCTCGAAATTCGGCTGGACCGGGTTCCAGAACGATGCCCCCGTGTTGCCACCGAGTTGCAGGGCGGCGTTTCCGCGAATACCCGATATGAGGTTGTTCTCGATCAGGATACCGTCGGAGCCACCCTTGAAGAAGATCCCCTGGCTCCCGACTGCGTTGTCGCGGATCCAGCAATCCCTGACCACCGCCTGGATCACCCCGACGCCATCGATGACCGCATTGCCGATGGCGTCCGACACATCACAGTTTTCGATGTAGACCAGCGACACCGCGCTCGACGTCGTGTTGTTCCGATTGATCTTGATGGCAGCTCCAGGCCCAGAGATCAGCCCGCTCACCTTGACGTCGCGAACGATCACATTCGAAATGGATGAGGAGTCAGGGGCAATGTGGATGTTGTTGCCGCCTCCCCCAATCACCTCCACATTCTCCAACAGGACATAACTGGCAGAGATCCGGAACTCCCCCGCGCCCTGGAGATCAATGATCGGACGGTTGCCATCCGCCCCGCGGATCTCGATCCAAGCCGCCGAGTTGCCGGACCGGCTCAACACGACGTTGGAGTTGAACCTGTGGGTCCCGGCCGCGAGAACGATCGTATCGCCGGGTAAAGCACTATCGAAGGCGCCCTGGAGGGTTGGGGACCCCGATGTTGGCACGTTGATGGTCCGCAATCCGGTGCCGGACACGATCGGCGTCGCATAGAAGGCGGGATCATTGCCGCCGGGCGGATCGGGGTCGATCGGGGTCAGGCCGAGGGCTCTGGCCAGGAAAGAGGCCATCTGGGCTCTAGTGACCGGATCGAACGGGCAGTACAGGGTGCCGGTCACGTCGCAGCCGAAGGTGATCTCGTTCTCGCGGATCGTGTCGATGTTGTCCTCGTGCAGGAGTCCATCGTCATCTGAGAAATACTCAGCGGTAGCCGGAATGAGGTCTGGAAGGGCCCTGACCAGGAACGAGGCCATCTGTGCCCTGGTCACCGGATCGTTCGGACAGAACCGGTTCGCCTCACACCCGAGCGTGATCCCTGCCGCAGCGACCCGGTTGATGTTGACCTCGTGGACCGAGCCATTGTCGTCGGCGAAGAAATCGGTCGAGGTGGGCGCCAAATCGAGAGCTCTCGAGAGGAAAGAGGCCATCTGAGCGCGACTAACCGAGTCGAACGGGCAAAAAAGGTCTCCCCCGCAACCCTGGGTGATTCCCGCGGCTGCGATCGCCTCGATATTCGGCTCGTGAATCGAACCGTCGTCGTCGCTGAAGGTTCCGCTGAACGCCCCGGCGGGCAGCGTCACCAGCAAGCCAAGCGCCAGCAGGGCCAGGAACCCGATACGGAGGGACCTCATCACGCTGTGACGGTAGCGGGCGAACAAGGCAATGCGTGATTCAGCCTGGATCCACCGACTTAGGCAAGCGATTCGCCATGTAACCCGAAGGGTTGCCGTGGACCGTGCCGCTGGTGAGGCTCAGGGTTGTCTCGGTCTTCACTTTGTGTGATTCCGGCCAGGCATGAGAACCCGTGCTAGGACTGGCGAGGCGGGCGGTGGATCTGGGCTCAGTCGGTCAGCCTGACAAAACGTCGCTTGCCCACCTGGAGCACCTTGCCAACCAACATCGGGCGCTCCACCGGCTCCGATCCGAGTGGCACCCCGTCCAGCTTTACCGCATCCTGGGTGATCATCCGACGCGCCTCGCTCCCCGATGACACCAGACCCGTTTCCCTGAGCAGGGCCGGCAGCGAGACCGGATCGTCTGGACCCAGCCGATGTTCTTCGACTTCTTCAGGAGCCTGGTGGGCGCGAAACTGTCTATCAAATGCTTGTTCAGCCCGGAGGGCGTCTTCGTCGCAGTGGTACTGGGTCACGATGGACCGGCCGAGCAATCTCTTAGCCTCATTTGGATGCAGAGAACCGGCGGACAACTCAGCGACGACTCGATTGATCAGCTCGAACTCGAGTCCAGACGCCAGTTGGAACCACTGGATCATCGCCTGATCTGGGATGCTCATCACCTTGCCGAACATCTCTTCCGGAGCTTCTCGCAGACCGATGTAGTTGCCTAGAGATTGGGACATTTTCTTGTTTCCGTCTGTGCCCAGCAGCAGAGGCATCGTGAGCACCATCTGCGCCCTCTGGCCGGAACGCTCCTGGATTTGGCGACCCATCATCAAGTTGAACAGCTGATCCGTACCGCCCATCTCCACATCCGCGTGCACCGCAACCGAGTCATAGGCCTGCAAGAGCGGATACATGAACTCCATCATCGAGATTGGTTGACCTGCTCCGAATCTGTTGGAAAAATCGTCTCGTTCCAGCATCTGCGCAAGGGTCGCCTTGGATGTGAGCTCGAGAACTCCATGCATGTCGATTCCGGCCAACCACTCGGAGTTGTGCCGGATTTCGAGGTTGTCATCCGACAGAATGAGCCCGAAGTCACGTAGAACCGCATCTGCGTATCCCTTGACTTCTTCATGGCTCAGCCGCCTGCGGGTTTCGGAATTCCCAGATGGATCGCCCACCTGGGCGGTGAAGTCTCCAACGATCAGCACCGCCGTGTGACCGAGGTCCTGGAACTGGCGGAGCTTCGAGAGAACGACGGCCCACCCGAGCGTTACGGTCGGAGCTGTGGGGTCGAGGCCGAGTTTGACGCGCAGCGGCCTACCTTCTCCGATACGCTCTGCCAGTTCATCGGCCGGCAGGAAGGTGTCTGTTCCACGCAGAAGTTGCGTCGCCTGTTCGTTTGGTTCCATCGAGGAGCGAGGTTAGCGACGCCCGCCACGAAACCATCCTTCCACCGGCATCCGGGAAATCGGCAATACCCGCCCAGAGGGGCCAAGCGCGGTACTCTCAATCCGGCAGAGCGTGCTGGCCTGTGACATCCCCGGTTGTGCTGTACCGACCCGCAGGCGATCTAGTGAACCTCGAGGAGTGATCGTGAAAAGGTGGGCGCCTTGGCTGGTGTTGGCGGGACTCGCCGCCTCCGCATGCAGCCTCGAGCCCCTTTCGGATCCCGGCGTTGGTGATCTGGCTCTCACATCGGTCGTTTATGCAGCAGACGGTTCGGTGCTCGCCGAGTTCCACTCCGAAGAGAACCGGGTAATCGTCAGTTACGAGGACCTGCCCGAAGACCTCATCAACGCGGTGGTCGCCATCGAGGATGAACGATTCTGGCAACATCAAGGCATCGACATCCAGGCGATCGCCAGGGCGTTGGTGAACGATCTCTCCGAAGGCGGAAGCCTCCAGGGTGGCTCGACGATCACCCAGCAGTACCTCAAGAACACGCTCCTCACGCCAGACGTCACGCTCGATAGAAAGCTGACTGAGGCTGCTTTGGCAGTCCGGCTCGAGGTGGGCGTCGAAAAAGAAGTGATCCTGGAGAATTACCTCAACACCATCTATTTCGGAAACGGTGCATACGGAGTGGGTGCAGGTGCAGCCCTGTATTTCGCCAAATCCGTGGATCAGCTGACCCTCGGTGAGGCCGCTCTATTGGCAGGGATGATTCAGGCGCCTTCCAAGACGGACCCATACACGAAACCAGAATCCGCCGCATCAAGGCGCAGGGTGGTCCTGAACAAGATGGTGGAACTCGGCTGGGTTTCAGAAGAACAAGCACAGAGCAGCGATTCTCAACCCATCAGTGTGCAACCACCTCGCCCGTCAGAACAAGTGAGATTCCCCTATTTCACAGAGGAAGTGAAACGTTGGCTGCTCGACAATCCAGTACTGGGCCAAACGGCGACAGACAGATACAACGCTGTTTTTAGAGGAGGGCTGCGCATCTACACGACGCTGGTTCCTTCAATGCAGGAGGCGGCTGAGGCAGCGATCCTCGACGTCGTTCCGGCGGATGGCCCTTCGGCGGCCCTTGCGGCCATCGACCCTCGCACCGGCAACGTGCAGGCCTTGGTAGGGGGCCGGAACTTCTACTCGGTCGAGGACCCGGTCGCTCAATTCAATCTGGCCACCCAGGGTCGAAGGCAACCCGGATCGTCATTCAAACCGTTCGTCCTGGCTGCGGCCGTCCAACAGGGCAGGACCCTCGACGAGGTCTACTCCGGGGCGCCCCAGGTCACGATCGATACAGATTCAGGTCCGTGGATCGTCAAGAACTACGCAGATGCGAATTTCGGTGAGCTGAGCCTGCTCGAAGCAACCGTATGGTCTGTGAATGTCGTCTACGCCCAGGTGGTCGATGTCATTTCTGCCGAAGAGGTGGTCGCCACAGCACAAGCCGCCGGTATCCGCACACCGCTGGAACCTTTGCCCTCCGTTGCCCTTGGCGCCCAGGAAGTCTCCCCACTCGAGATGGCGTCTGCCTACGGCACCTTTGCGGCCGAGGGCCAGAATGTCGAGCCGGTGATGGTCACCTATATCGAGACGAGCGCGGGCGTCAACATCTACGAAGCCGTACCGGTGGTCACGACTTCATTCGACGCCGCCACCGCGAGGACGGTTACGGCGGCACTCACTCAGGTCGTAGAGCGGGGAACCGGCATTCAGGCCCAGATTGGACGACCGGTAGCGGGCAAAACAGGAACCTCACAGGCATATCGGGACGCCTGGTTCGTCGGATACACGCCGGAACTGGTCGCCTCGGTTTGGATTGGGTACCCGCAGGAAACGACCTCGATGGTCCCGCCGGCAACTCCCTATACGATCACTGGAGGCACCTGGCCCGCCCAAATATGGAGTCGGTTCGCCTCGAGTGCACTGACTGGCTCATTCGCAGTGCTCCGCGGAGCCGAAACCGGCGAAACGGTGGAGGTCGAGATCGACCTGTCCACCGGCTTCCTGGCCGGGCCATTGTGCCCGCGCCAGCAGGTAGCGAGGATCCAGGTCCCGGCTGATTCGGTACCGACGGTCATTTGTCCCATCCACAATCCAAGCGAAATTGTCTCTGTTGGAGCAGTTGATGTCCCTTTGGTGATCAACCTTGCGTTGGGAGACGCAGTCAGTGCCCTTGCCGAGGTGGGCCTACAGACCACGGTCGACTATCAGGATGGTGGGAATCTGGCCAGGAACACCGTATTCAATCAAGTTCCGTCCCCCGGCTTTCCAGCTCAGAACGGCACAATCGTGCGCCTGGTCGTAGCCGGACCGGCCCCTGGCTCAACAGTGCCCTCGCTGCTCGGTTTTCCCGGTGGGCAAGCCGAGGTCGAACTCGCAGATATCGGCGTGGGTGCAGAGATTGTGGTCCTGGCCGAATCCGATCCGGAAGACGCCGCCCGCCGACCAGGGGTCGTATGGAAGCAGGATCCGGCTCCAGGAGCAGACGCCACCGGTTCTGTCACTCTGTGGGTAAACCCCTAGTTGAACTTTCAACCAGTTCCGGCCGTGAACCGCCATCGGCCATCCACCGCTTTCGAAATACCTATGCGAGGCGTTGCCTCGACCTCGTAGTCGTCTGGTAACTCTCCGGCGCACAGGATCAGTGGAGGATTGGTCATGAGGTGCGCGTCGAGATCGCCCGAAATTCCCAGGGCTTGAGCCAACTTGCCTGGGCCATCCGTCAAATAGCTCTGTCTACCTCTCCTGGCCTCGACCTGGGATCTTCCTGATTCGATTTCAGCACCTCGCAGTAGAACGGCTTGAGGGTCTCCAACCGTACCGGTGACCAGGTTGGCGCACCAGTGGATGCCGTGTGAGCGATATACGTACAACGTGCCTGGAGGGCCAAACATCGAGCCATTGCGCTTCGTGCGGCCCCGGAACGCGTGAGAGGCCGGGTCCTGATCCCCGCCATAGGCTTCAACCTCGGTCAGCATCACCTCGACTGTTACCCCTCCCACAGTGCTGACCAGCCGCCACCCAAGCACTCGTCTGGCAACGGCGTCGACCGACCCTCCCAGGTCCAGCGAAGTCATCCCAAGAGATGGACCAACAGAGCCTTGAAGACGTGCAAACGGTTCTCCGCCTGATCGAATACGCGACTGCGCTCGTGATCCATCACCGCATCCGTTACCTCTTCGCCTCGATGAGCAGGCAGGTCATGGAGAAAGATGGCATCGGCGCCTGCCCTGGCAAACAGGTCGCCATCAACCTGGTATGGAGCAAACACCTCGGCTCTGGCGTCGGCGTCGGCCTCCTGGCCCATCGATGCCCAGACGTCGGTGTAGACGACGTCAGCCCCGTCGACCAGGCTCAAGTCCGTTCCCACGTGCACGGCGCCATGGGTCGACTTGGCCAGCAGTTTGGCCATCTCGAGGTATTGGGCTTTGGGCTCGTACCCGGCGGGCCCCACGACATGAACCCGACCCCCGAGCATCGCGACCCCAACCATCAACGAATGACACACATTGTTTCCATCACCGACGTAGGTGACGAGGCTCCCGTCAATTGGCAGAGTTTGTTCGATGGTCAACAGGTCGGCCAGGGCCTGGCACGGATGTTCGAGGTCAGACAACAAATTTACGACCGGGGCGGAGCTGTGGTCCGCGATCTCTACGAGGCCGGCATGGTCGAACACCCGAAAGGCCAGTAGGTCGAGGTAGCGATCCAGGACCCTCGCCACGTCGGCCACCGATTCGCGCGTACCAAGACCGACCTCGTTCTGGCCAAGGACGACCGGATGGGCGCCCAATTCGACGGCGGCGACCTCGCTGCTGACTCGGGTCCGCGTCGAGGGTTTCTCGAAGAAGAGACCGATGGTCTTGCCCGCCAAGTCAGAACGGTGGCTTCGGTCCGCCCTGAACTGCTCAGCCAGGTCCAACACCAGGCGAAGGCCGTCACGACCGAGATCGGCTATACCGAGGAAGTCAGCCACCAGCTATTGCGTTCCTCTGAGGATGCCACCTAGTTGTTCTGCTACCGCTTCTACGATTGTGCCCCGGATTGGCACCAGTTCTTCGTCTGTGAGAGTCCGATCAAGTGCCCTCAAGTCGATTCTGACGGCCAAGCTCTTCTTGCCCTCACCGAGTGAAGGACCGCGGAACTCGTCGAACACTTCGACTGCTTCGATCTCTCGGCCGGCAGACTCTTCAACGGTCGCCACCAGCGAGCCGGCGGAAACCGACTCGGCGACTACGAAAGCCAAGTCGAATACGGCCGACGGAAATTCAGAAACTTCGACGATCGACCAGTCATCCCGGGAGGCGAGAAGTGGCGCAGTCTCGAATTCTCCGACAATGACGCGCTCTGCCAACCCCAAATCTCTGGCGATGGCCGGATGGAGTTCGCCGACGAACCCGATCCGCACGCCGTTGTCGAGGTGGATGCCGGCACCTCTACCAGGGTGCAGCATTGGTGTTTGGTCTTGAATGATCTCGATCGCAAGTCCGAAGCTGCCGCTAATGAGATCCGCAATCCCGGTCGCGGTATAGATGTCGACCGGCCTTGCGGACCCGTTGATTCCCGCACTCCCCATCGCTCCGATCGCGGCGAAGCCGAGCATGTTCGGCTGATCCGGGATCCGAGGATCGTCGCGATCCGGAGCTCTGAAGAACACGCTTCCGGTCTCGAAAAGGGCGACGTTGTTTGTTGACCGGCCCACGTTGGTGACCAGTGCCTTGAGCAAGCCGGGGATCAGGGTGGTCCGCATCGTTCCCTCTTCTTCGCGCAGAGGGTTGTTGACGGTGATTCCGATCCGGCGATGATCCGAATCCGGGAGACGGAGGCGGTCGAGATCGGACTGGCCAATGAAACTGAGTGTTTGCGCTTCGCAAAACCCTGCTCCGACCATCACCGCCGCGAGCCTCCTAGCCCCCAATTGTTCAGGCTTGAGCGCTCCGTTGTTTCCTCTCCGCAACCGGTCAGCGAAGCTGTCGAAGCCGTGCATTCGAGCTATCTCTTCGACAACGTCCGCAGGACGAGTGACGTCCGGACGCCTGGTGGGCACGGAAACCAAGAGGAGGTCGTCGGCGACCTTTTCGATTCCGAAACCGAGGCGCCTCAAGTAGTCGGCGCTGTCGCCAAGATCTGGTTCAGGGCCTAGCAGCCTGCTGACTTGTGTCGCGTTCAGCTTGACTATGCGGGGCTTGATCGGTTTCGAATACACGTCGACGGCGCCCGGCTTCACCGAACCTCCACCAGCCCCTGCTATCAGCTCCGCGGCTCGCGCTGTGGCCAGATCAGGCAGGTTCGGATCCACTCCGCGCTCGAACCTCGAAGATGCCTCGGACCGAAGACCGAGGCGATGCGATGTCAAGAGGATGGACGGAGGATCCCAATGGGCCGCCTCGATCAAGACTCGGTTCGTTGAACCAGACACCTCGGTCGATTCGCCCCCCATCACTCCTGCCAATGCCAGGACCTCCTCCTGGCCACACACAACGATGTCGGCAGGGTCGAGTTCACGATCTTGCCCATCGAGCGTCTTGAGGCGCTCACCTTCCTTAGCCCTGCGAATGACCAGCTGCTCGCCTTCGATGGTCTGCGCGTCGAAAGTGTGGATTGGATGGCCGATTTCGAGCATGACATAGTTGGAGACGTCCACGACGTTTGAAATTGGTCGTTGCCCTGCCGCCGTCAGGCGCATCTGCATCCAAAGCGGGGAAGCCCCGACAGTGATCTCAGCGACCTCGCGCGCCGCGAACCGCGGGCAGGCCTCTCGGTCCTGCACTTCGACGCTGAACCCGATGGGTTTCCCGGATGTCTTTAGATCCACCTTCGGCTCGCGGACCGCAATATTCCAGAAAGCAGCCAATTCTCTGGCGAGGCCAAGCACGCTCATGCAATCACCACGATTGGGTGTGATGGTGATATCGAAAACGAGATCCGGGTACGGCAGTAGATCCTCAAGATCTCGCCCTAGATCCTGGTCCGTCGCCAGGCCGAGCTCGTTGAGGACGAGGATGCCTTCCTGATCCTCTCCTAGCGCCAGTTCTGCCGCCGAGGCAATCATGCCATTCGAGGTCACGCCACGCAGTTCCTTGGCGGTTAGTTCGAAGGGGTTGTCTGTATCCAGGCCCAAACGAGATCCGACTCTGGCATATGCGACGATCGCTCCGGCCTCGAAATTCCATGCCCCGCAGACGACATCATGGACCGCTGAGCCATCGTTGACGCGGCAGAACCGAATGCGATCGGCGTTGGGATGAGGTCCAACCTCTTCGACCCTACCGACGACGACACCCTCGAAGGTCGCATCGAGACGTGCAATCTCGTCGACTTCATGGCCGAGCTGAGCGAGCGCGGATTCGATCTGTTCCGGATCTCGGGTGGGGAGGTCAATGAATTCGTCTAGCCAAGTGAGGGGGACCTTCATGAGCCACCCCGATCATCGATTCGCCACACGGTGCCGACGACTCGGCTCGGCAAGTTCTTCATCGGAACTGTCCAAGAATACGGAGATCGTTCTCGAAGAGATGCCGGATGTCCTGTATCCCGTGTTTGACCATGGCCAGGCGCTCGACCCCCATTCCGAACGCGAAACCGGTCACCTCCTCTGAGTTGTAGCCGACCGCATCGAAGACATTCGGGTCGACCATCCCACAACCAAGGAGTTCGAGCCAACCGTCGTTAAACCAAACATGCATTTCCGCTGACGGCTCGGTGAACGGGAAGAAGTTTGGCATGAATCGCGTCTTGGCCGATGGACCAAAAAACTCCAAAGCAAAATGAGCGAGCGTCCCTTTGAGATCGCCGAATGTGATGTCCGTATCCACCGCCAGGCCCTCGATCTGATGAAACACAGGTGAATGCGTCGCGTCCCACGTATCTGTGCGGAACACCCGGCCGGGCACGACGATGTGTACCGGCGGTGGATTCGCTTCCATGTAGCGCGCCTGCATCGGCGAAGTTTGGGTGCGCAGCAAGAGCTCATCGCCTCCGGTCCTCGCCTCTGCATCGAACGATTCCACATACATCGTGTCGCTCTGGAACCGTGATGGATGCGTGAGCGGAGTGTTAAGAGCGTCGAAGTTGTAGTAGGCGATTTCTATCTCCGGCCCAGATTCGATTTGGTAGCCGAGGGATCGGAAGATATCGGTGACCTCTTCCATCGTCTGGGTGATGAGGTGGTGCGTCCCCCTGGCCGGCGTCGCCGCCGGGAGCGTCACGTCGACTCGGTCGCTTTCCAATAGGGCTTCCTCGGCAGCGGATTCCAGAACCACTCTGCGCGCATCAAGTTGTTCATTGATTGTTTCGGCGGCAGCTTTTAGTGCCTGACCGAGTCTGGGGCGATCCTGGGGATCGGCCTGACCGAGGCCTTTGCGCAGTTCGGCAATGGGTGACCGGCGACCAACCAGCACGGACTCAAGCTGATCGAGGGTTTCGAGATCAGCGGCACCGGCGATCTGGCCGGGCGCGGTGGCGAGCAGAGAATCGATCGTGGAGAGGTCCATGGGCTTTGTCACGTTAGTCACGCCTGGGCCAGATCAGGCTTGCGTTTGATGACGTCGAAGTGCGAGCTCGTACATGACGATCGCGCCGGACACCGCCGCGTTGAGACTATCTATCGTTCCGTTCATCGCGATCGTTATCTTCAG
Organism: uncultured Acidimicrobiia bacterium; assembly: GCA_937900165.1. Classification (GTDB taxonomy): domain Bacteria; phylum Actinomycetota; class Acidimicrobiia; order Spongiisociales; family Spongiisociaceae; genus SZUA-232. The sequence continues at coordinate 14,505 of CALCCX010000372.1, forward strand.
ATCGGCCGTGTCCATGATCTGCGAATCTACGCCGTGGGATTCTGATCCAATCACGGTGACGCACCTGGTCGAGATATCCAGTTCCCGCAAGGTCTCGCTCGGCCGGCCTCCCGATGGCGCACACACGATGGTGAACCCATCAACCTCGACCAACGAGGTGGGCTGAACAACCGGGGTATGGAAATGGCCACCCGCTCCCGCCCGAATTACCTTTGGAGACCAGAGGTCGACAGCCCCGCCAGGTGAGGCGACATCAAAGCCCAACGCGGCCGCGGTCCGGATCAGCGTTCCGGCATTTCCCGGATCGGCGAGGTCTAGCCACATGACATCTCGTTCGATGATCTGGCCGTCCGGAATCATCACGACGGAGACCGGTCCCCTCGGATGCTCCGTCGGAGCCAATCGCTCGAGTACATCGGCAGTCACCGGAACCCATTCGGCGCCTGCCCGCTTGGCCAGCCCAAACCCTTCGGTGTCGTCTGGGTGACCGAACACTCGCTCGACCGTCGCACCGCCCGCTATCGCATCGGCCAAAATGAGGGGACCCTCCAAGAGGGTTCGGCCAGTCTGGCGGCGATGACGGGTACGCTTGAGCTTGACCGCTTCGGCTACACGTTGGTTCTGCAACGATCGGATCGGCTCCAAGAGATGGCCGGCTCCGATTCAGTTGCCGGATGCTCCGGCGACCTCGACGATCTGAGCGAATGCGTCTGGGTCGCTCACCGCGATCTCGGCAAGCATCTTGCGATCAACTTCGAATTCTGCTGCCTTCAGGCCGGCAATCAGTTGACTGTAGGTTGTGCCGTGTTGACGGGCCGCAGCGTTGATACGAGTGATCCACAAGCGACGGAATTCACCCTTGCGAGCCCGCCGGTCCCGATACGCGTATTGCATCGAATGCATGACTTGTTCGTTGGCAGCCTTGTATCGGCGACTCTTGGCCCCCGAATACCCCTTCGCACGGGTCATCACCTTGCGATGCTTCTTCCGAGCGTGAACGGCGCGTTTTACTCGAGCCATGGTTCCCTCTCCTTCCCGTCCTCAGCGGCCAAGCAGCCGCTTGGCGCGCCTCTCGTCGCCCTTGCCCAAGTCGGTTTCACCCTTGAGGCGCCTGTAGCTGTTCTTGCCCTTGGCCATCTTGAGATGCCCTCGACCTGCTTGGCGCCGACGGATCTTGCCGGATCCAGTCACCTTGTAGCGCTTGGCAGCGCCCTTGTGGGTCTTCATCTTGGGCATGATTTGCCTTTCGGTTTAGTTCTCTTCGTCAGGTGTTGGCTGATCTGGCGAGTCTGGGACCACTTCGCCCCCCGCGTCAGAATCCTGCTCATCCACGGACGCTCGGTCGGCTTCACCGTCCGCCTCAGGTGTCTGACCATCGGATTCGGTCTGTTGTCCCACCTTCGAAACGATCTCGGTGTCCTCCGACTCGGCTTCCAGTTCTTCTGAGAACTGCAAGTTCTCTTGTTCCCTGGCGGCCGCGGCAGCGTACGCCTCTCTCTCTGCCTTCTTCAGCGGAGCGAACGACATAGTCATGTTCCGCCCCTCCTGTTTGGCGTCCTGTTCGATCTTTCCGACATGGACGAGATCTTCCGCCATGCGATCGAGGATCCGCCTGCCCAGTTCTGGGCGGGACGCTTCCCGGCCCCTGAACCAGATCCTGACCCTGACTTTGTCTCCATGACTCAAGAACTTGGCGGCCCGATCTTTCTTGATTCGGTAGTCGTTGTCGCCAATCTTGACCTTGAATGTGATCTCTTTGACCGTGCTCTTCGTCTGCTTCTTACGCGCTTCGCGTTCTTTGACCGACTGTTCGTACTTGTACTTGCCGTAGTCCATCAACCGCGTCACTGGCGGCTTGGCGGCCGGCGCAACTTCAACGAGATCCAATCCGAGTTGGTCCGCGAGCCAGAGGGCCTCCTGGATGCTCTTTACTCCAACTTGTGACCCGTCTGGAGCGACAACCCTGACTTCTTTGGCTCTGATCGAATCGTTGATTCTCAGATCGGCGATGCTCTTCCTCCATTTATTCGGCTCGGCTGCGACCGCTCACGAGTTGCCGACTTAGGCTCAGCGTGTTCGGGATGTCAGTGGAATTCGGAACTCGCCGACCTGTGTACACAAAAGAACGGCAAGCCAAACCTGCCGCATCGTGGCCTTGCCTCGCGTTCGGGACAGGTGAGTCCGAGATCGGAAGAGCACACGTCTGAACTCCAGTCACACTGATATCTCGTATGCCGTCTTCTGCTTGAAAAAAAAAAAA
>CALCCX010000373.1 GCA_937900165.1 uncultured Acidimicrobiia bacterium
GTGGCACCTTCAGCCACCGACATTCGACTCTGGTCGACTACGAGACGACCGCCGAACACGTCCCCCTTGATGCTCTCACCGACGACGACACTCACTTCTGGACCTACGACTCCCTCTTGAGCGAGTACGCCGTGCTCGGTTTCGAATACGGGTACTCGATCACCAATCTCGACGCGATGGTGATCTGGGAGGCCCAGTTCGGCGACTTCGCCAACGGGGCCCAGATCATCATCGACCAGTTCATCGTTGCCGCGAAGGACAAGTGGAAACAGGATTCCGGTCTCGTCCTGCTCCTGCCCCACGGCTACGAGGGCCAGGGGCCGGAGCATTCCTCCGCCCGCATCGAACGTTTCCTGCTGCTCGCGGCAGAAGACAACATGCAGATCTGCAACGCCACGACGGCCTCGCAGTTCTTCCACCTGCTGAGGCGCCAGATGGTCCAGAACCACCGCACTCCGCTCATCGTCTTCACGCCGAAATCGCTCCTGCGGGCCAAACAATCACGTTCGCCGGTCGCCGAACTGCTCTCGGGCACCTTCGAGGAACTGCTCACCGACCCATCGGTGAAGGATCCGCTCACGATCCGACGGCTGGTCTTGTGCAGCGGCAAGGTGGCCTACGACGCGATGGCCGAGCGCGACCGGATCGGGGCTCCGGTGGCAATCGCTCGCATCGAGCAGCTCTACCCGTGGCCCTTCGACGCGGTCGCCGCCGAGCTGGCCCGCTATCCGAATGCCGAGGAGATCGTCTGGCTCCAGGAAGAGCCCGAGAACATGGGGCCGTGGAACGCGATCAAGGGTCGGCTCTACGAGCGCCACGAGACGACGCACCGGATCCACCGGGAAAGTCGTTTCGAGTCGGGAAGCCCGGCCTGCGGCAGCGCCAAGGTCCACGCCCAGGAACAGCAGGAGCTGTTGGCGAAGGCCCTGTCGTTCTGAGCGTGGTCGCTATGCGAGCGCGAAGCCGACCGCCGACTCCAGTTCCGCCAGCGCGACCGCCGGGTCCACGACCTTGATCGTTGTCATGCCCATCGCCTTGGCCGGCTTGAGATTGACCCCGAGATCGTCGAGAAACACACACTCATGCGGCGTCACGCCGAGCCGTTCGCACGCGATCTCGTAGAAGCGGGGCTCGGGCTTGCGAACCCCGACCACGCTCGACTCGATCACCTCGTCGAACATCGCGAAGATCGACCCGAGCTCCGACCCCGGATCATGGGACGACCCACCCGCGGGATCGCGGAAGTTGTTCGTGAGCATCGCGGTCTTGAGCCACCGAAGATTGGTGACCAAATTGGCAATTTGATCAAAAGTGTCTGAATAATTCAGGCTGATCGAGGATGAGAATAGATTTTTCGGATTACCGACTCCGGATCTTTTGTCAATACATCTTGAAGGATTT
>CALCCX010000374.1 GCA_937900165.1 uncultured Acidimicrobiia bacterium
TATATCAGTGTGACTGGAGTTCAGACGTGTGCTCTTCCGATCTCATAGTCACGTGCATCTTGGGGCAGGCCTAGTTCCTCGTTGGCCTCGACGGTATCGCTGCCGCCCTCCTGAAGTGAGTAGGCCTCCAGTTTCGACAGCAGGCCAATGCCCCGTCCCTCATGTCCCCTGATGTAGAGGACAACACCCCTGCCGGCCTCAACGACCTTCGCCAACGCCAAATCGAGTTGGGGCCCACAGTCGCATCTGAGACTTCCAAAAACATCGCCGGTGAGACACTCGGAGTGAACCCTGACCAGCACGTCTTGGGCGCCGGCCAGGTTTCCGTATACCAGCGCGACGTGCTCACGCCCATCCAGGAGCGACTCGTAGCCAACGGCTCGAAACTCTCCATGGCTGGTCGGGATGCGGGCGTCGCCCCTCCGCTGTACGAGTCGCTCTGAGCGTCTCCGGTACTCGATCAGGTCAGCAATGGTGCAGATGAGGAGATCGTGTTCTTTGGCGAACCGGACCAGTTCATCGCCCTTCTTCATGGTGCCATCGTCGTTTACGATCTCACACAGGGCGCCGGCCGGGGTCAGCCCAGCCAACCTCGCCAGGTCGACAGCCGCTTCGGTGTGCCCAGTGCGCCTCAACACGCCCCCCTGACTGTATCTGAGCGGAAATATGTGACCGGGACGGCTGAACTGGTCTGCTTTCGCGTCGAGATCAGCCAACGCTCGGATTGTCAGCGTTCGATCGGCCGCCGAGATCCCGGTCGTCGTCCCCTCCCGGAGATCTACCGATATGGTGAATCCAGTGCGGAATGTATCCGTGCTGTCGCTGACCATCAGCGGGAGCTTCAGTTCGTCGAGGCGGTGGCCCTCCATCGGAACACAAATCACCCCGCTCGTATACCTGACCATGAAGCCGATCTTGTCTTCGGTGGCCAGCTCGGCCGCCAAGATCAGGTCGCCCTCGTTCTCACGATCATGGTCATCAACGACGACAACCAACTGGCCATCGGCGACTGCCGCTATTACATCAGGAATCGGTGAAAAGCTCATTGGCGATACGCCTCCAGCATTCGTTCTACGTACTTTGCCACCATATCGACCTCTACGTTTAGAACATCACCTGGTTCGCGCTCCCCGAGTGAGGTGAGTTGGAGTGTCAACGGAATCAGCGCGACATCGACACCCTCCTTGGTCACCTTGGCGATGGTGAGACTGGCGCCGTCCAGGGTGATCGAGCCCTTTTCAATGGTGTATTTTCGCAATTCGGGTGGCAGGGTGACGACGAGGCGGTGACCTTCTTCATTACTCGGCCCGTTGGCGACAACGGTCCCGACTCCGTCCACGTGGCCCTGCACGATGTGGCCGTCAAGTCTGGCGTTGAGCGTCATCGGTCGCTCGAGGTTTACTCCGTCTCCCTCGTTCAGCCTGCCGAGATTCGACCTACTCAATGTCTCAGGCACCACATCGGCGACAAGATGCGACCCACCGAATTCGACCACAGTCAAACATACACCGTTCACCGCAATCGAATCACCAACCGAAGCATCTGCCACCACTGCCTTGGCACCGATTCTGACTCTGATCCCTTCGGGCGTCTTGGTGATCGATTCGATCTCGCCTCGCTCCTCGACTATTCCGGTGAACATTCGTGGTCAGCTCTCCCGTACTCGTGCGTGGATGGCCAGGTCATCGCCAACTTGCCGCACTTCGGTCACTTCGACTGGCCGGGCCTTGGCCATTGTCGCCATCCTCCCGTCGAATAAAGCCCTGCCGTTGCCGCCGGCCAGATGGGCAGCCAGATAGAGCCGATACTCGTCGACCAACCCGAGTTGCTCGAAGGATGATATGAGGGCCTGTCCGCCCTCTACGTGTACATCAAGCAACCCTTCTCGTGCCAGGTGCCGAAGCGCCGCTTCCAGGTCCACCTTCGATCCGTCAGGCGTCGGCAACACGATCTCACCCGCAGCTGCCGATCCTTCCTGCGTATCTAAAGCGGTTGGTGCGAACACGATTGGCGGCGATCCGAAAGCGTTGGTATCCACGGTGGAGAATCTGCGGCCAGAGATGACCACGATCCTGGTCGATGCCTCTGACTCCGCTCCGAGTTTCGCAGGCACCGAGCCCACGAACCCACTTCCAATCACCACTGCGTCCGCTCTCGTTCGGTATTCGTTCACCTCGCGGATGGCAGCCTCACCCAACAACGCGCTTGCCACTCGATCGTCCAACGCCGCCGACTGGCCGTCCAGGGTCAGAACCGAGACCACGACAACCCTCGGACGACCAAGGCGCCTGTGGATCAGGTAGCCGGGGTCAAGCGCCGCCGCCTCAGGTTCCATCACCCCGGAGACCACCTCGACGCCCGCTTGACGAAGACGAGCGAACCCTGAACCAGCGACTCGTTCATCCGGATCGGTCAAAGCAGCTACGACCCTGTGGACCTTTGCTTCGATCACCGCATCAGCACACGGCGGCGTCCGCCCGTGGTGCGAACAAGGCTCCAAGGTGACGACGACCGTCCCGCCCTCTGCTCGTGATCCCGCTTGTTGCAGAGCGATCGTCTCGGCGTGCGGACTGCCCGGCCCCTGATGGACACCCCGGCCGATGACCGCGCCTGACCGATCCAACACGACAGCCCCAACTCTCGGATTGGGATGTGGACGGCACTTACTGGCGGCATCGATTGCGCTGCGCATCGCAACCAATTCGACTGGTAGTCCGGAATGGCCCATCACAGAAATGCTACAGCGGACTGGCACTGCCTCAGCTCAGTTGGTGCGGCGGTCGATCTTGTACGAGGAGCCGGTCTGTCGTTTGGCGTATTCCTTCATCTCCACCGCGATCGCGGACGCCTCCCACTGGGAGGCTAGGACTCTCGTGAGGTTCGATGTAACGCCTAGGGACACCGAGACGATGGGGAACGCGTGCCTTTCGCCCTGTCGATCCGCGACCTCGATGTAGCCACGCAGCGCGTCAGCAGTGTCATAGAAATCCAGAATTCCCTCGTCAAACTTGGCGATGGCTGTCTTGCAAAATTGTTCGGAGATGCCAGGGTCGAGAATCGCGACGAAATCATCACCACCGATATGTCCGACGAAAGTGGTGGCGTCACCGATCTCGGCGCTCGCCTCGAGGAGGGCATCAGCCGAGAAGGTGATTACCTGGTCGCCCCGCAGGAAGCCGTAGTGATCGTTGAAGGCTTTGAAGTTGTCCAGGTCGACCTGCACAAGTGCGAATGGGTCGCCGATTTCGATGCGCCGCTCGAGTTCTCCTGCGATCTGAAAGTTGCCTGGTAGGCCGGTCAGAGGTGATACGTCTCGCATCGCTTGGGTGCGGCGCAAGACAGCCTTGATTCTGGCGATGAGTTCTGTCACGTCGAACGGTTTGGTCACATAGTCGTCTGCACCAAGCTCCAGGCCCCTAACCCGGTCTTCGGACAATGCCTTGGCGGTGAGCAGGATCACAGAAGTGTTGGCCGCTCCTGGATGCGAGCGCAACCTACGCAGAGCGGTGATGCCATCCATCTCCGGCATCATGATGTCGAGAAGAACCAGGTCTGGAGAGGTATCGAGGACCTTTTCGACCGCCTCGCGTCCATCGGATGCGGTTTCAACCTCGAAACCTTCAAGTTCGAGGCTGACCCGGACAAATTGCACGATATCCGGGTCGTCGTCCGCGATCAGAACTCGATGCATATTGCCCTATTTTCAGTCGTCCACTGCGGCTCGCAACTCGGCGATGGCAGCCACCGGATCCGACGCGCCGAACACCGACGTGCCTGCAACGAACACGTCCACTCCTGCACGCCTAGCCAACGGTGCTGTTGCCGGGGTGATACCGCCATCAATCTGTATATCGACAGGCAGAGCTCGCGAATCAACCACTTCCCTGGCCTTTTTGACCTTGGGCAGGACCGATTCGATGAAACCCTGCCCACCAAACCCCGGGTTGACCGACATCATCACGACCATGTCGCAGATTTCGAGGAACGGATCGACCGCCTCATAGGGAGTCGGTGGGTTCAGGACGACGCCGAAACCGAGCCCGACGGCCCTGGCCATCTTCGCGACTTTGCTCGGATCTGGGAACACCTCGAGATGCACGGTCACGAGGGTCGCGCCCGCGTCAGCCAACTCGTCGAGATAAGAGTCGGGGTTCGTTGTCATCAGGTGGCAGTCGAATGGCAGGTCGGTGATTGCCCGTAGCGAGCGGATCACCGGCATGCCAAGCGAGATATTCGGGACGAAGTGACCGTCCATCACGTCTACGTGGAGCATCTCCACGTGCGCCTCGATGGCTGCCACCTGGGCTCCCAGGTTGGCGAAATCGGCGGCAAGAATGGAAGGAGCAATGCTGGCTGGTTTCATGGACGGAAGCCTACCGAGCACGATCAATCTTCTGTTTCACCCGATATCGGCTATCCGAGCGCCTGGTCGACTTCTACTGGCCATTGGCTTCTTAGCCTGGATCCACCGACTTGGGGAGGCGAGTCGCCCGGTGGGCCATGCTGGTGGTGAGGTCACGGTTGTTTCGGCTTTCACTTCCTGGTGATTCCTGCTTTCGCGCGAATACGGTTGGTATGTCTAGGCGAGGCGGGCGAGGAGCCCAACCGTGCGGTGGATCCAGGCTTAGGAATAGGTTGTCTCTCGCCGCTCACCTCTCGACCACCGCTATGAACATGCCGTCGGTATCGCTCAGATGTGGGCCCATCAGCAACCCGGATGCGGAACGCCTTCCAGGTAGGGACTCTGGTGCCCTGACGCGGAGGCCTTCGACAACTTCGAGAGTCTCGGCCGGGGTGACGGTGCAGACCGAGTACACGAGTCGCCCTCCCGGAGCGAGCAACGGAATCGCTGCCTCGATCATCCTTCGCTGCTGGGCAGCGAGCCTTCTGACCTCTCCTTCGGTTACCTTGAGGCGGATCTCCGGCCGTCGCCGAAGGGTCCCAAGACCAGAGCAGGGAGCGTCGAGAAGTATCCGGTCGAAGGAGCCGCCGCGAAACGGCGGAGCGCTTGCGTCGGCCTGCACCCAATGGACCATCGCAGCGGTCTTGGCGAGCCTACGGACGGCGCTTCGCAGCCGTCGCCCATGGAGGTCGGAGGCGACCACCATCCCGGCTCCACTGTCGGCGATCTGGAGGGTCTTGCCTCCTGGAGCCGCGGCCGGGTCGAGGACCCGCTGGCCGGGTTCGATCCCCAGCGCGGCAACCACGGCAACCGAGGCGGGATCCTGAACGACGCAGTTCGGCGGCACCTCGGCACCAGGAGGCAGCAGCCATGAACCTGCCACCGGTCCAGGTGCGGCAACTGAAGGGACGGCCGCTCCCGGCCGTGGGCGGATGGCGAGCGGGGCCGCTTCGGCGCTCGCGGAGAAGAATTCGATGGTCTCGCCTTCCCCCCAGGCTGAGACCAGTGTCTCTGTAAGCCAGTCAGGCATGCCGAAGGCAGCGCCCAATCGGCCAGACATCTCTGGCGGATTCGATCTGCTCACCGACCTGAGAACCCCGTTCACAAACCCGGCGGCTCGCGAATGGCCGGCTGCTTTCACTGCTTCCACGGCGGTGTCGACGGCCGCGTGGTTCGGACTCCGCGAGAAAAACATCTCGGTGGTCGCAATTCGCATGGTGTCGAGCACGGTCGCTTCAACCGTGGCGATCGGACGATCAAGCACCGCCTCGATACCGGCGTCCACGATCTCGAGTTTGCGAATGGTTTCGTAGACGAGCATTCGGACCAGCGCACGATCACTGCTCTCCTCCAGGTCAATGTCTCGCAGCGCAACGTTTGACCATGCTCCAGCCCGCAGAACTCGTCCGAGAATCGAAGCTGCGATCAGACGGGCAGGTACTCCTGGCTTGGGTTCGGTTTCGCTCACGTCAACGCGCCGAGTTCGTCTCTGACTCCCCTGGCCCAATCACCGCCGGACATGCGACGTTTTCCAGCCGGCTGCACCTGAGCGACTGCCAAGGCGACCGTCCCTGTACCGACCAGCAGTCGGTCCTTGGTGAACGCAAGTCGACCTGGCTCCAACACGGTGTCAGCTATTGCCTTGGCCTCGAATACTTTGAAGGGTTGCCCGTCTCGGGTGAAGCGCGCTCCTGGGCGTGGGTCAAACGCTCGAATCTTGGGCGCCAACGCCTCCGCGGGCTCGCCCGGATCAAGGACGGCTTCGCTCGTTTGCAACATCGACGCGTATGTGGCCTCATCGTCGTTTTGGTCTTGACCCAGGTGCTGTCCAGCCAGCAAGGCGTCCAATTCGACAGCGAGAAACTCTCCAGCCGACTCTGCCAGTCGGGAGGTCAGATGGCCACCAGACTCATCTGCCTGGATCGTTGTAGCCCAGCTGGCTAGCACCGGCCCGGTGTCCAGGCCTTCGTCCATCTGCATCAAGGTGATTCCGGTCACGGTATCTCCGGCCAGCAGAGCCCGCTCAACCGGAGCGGCGCCCCTCCATCGCGGGAGTAACGAATAGTGCACGTTGACCATGCCTCTGCGTGGGAGGGCCAGTACCCCAGCAGGCACGATCATTCCGAACGCCGCGACTACGACCAAGTCGAGGTCCAAACCGGACAGCAGCGATCCCAGCTCTGCCTTGGTGCCAGGCTCGCCAACTGCCAGCCCAAGATCGGCGGCCGCCTGTTTGACCGGGGTCGGTGTTGGAAGCTTCCCCCTGCCTCGCACTCTGTCTGGTCTGGTTACCACAAGCATCACGTCGGATCCGGCCGCCAAAGCCCGAAGAACGGGCACCGCGGAATCTGGGGTCCCCAGGAACGCAGTTCGCCTCATTGGAGCAGCCCTAGGCCCTCATTGCGCAGGTCTCTCAGGGCGGCCTTGCGGTCGTTCTTTTCGAGCCGTTCGATCAGCAGTATGCCGTGAAGATGATCAATCTCGTGTTGAAGCACGCGCCCCAGAAGTTCGTCGCCCTCGTACTCCACCTCTTCGCCGTCCAAGTTCAGGCCACGTGCCCGCGCCCAGCCAGGACGCTCGATGGGCCAGTAGCGATCCGGCACCGAAAGGCAGCCCTCCTCGAACGTCCATTCATCCCTGGTTTCGATGATCTCTGGATTGATCAACACTTCGGCTCCGTCGCCGACGTCGAATACTGCCACCGCCTTGGAGATACCGATCTGAGGGGCCGCCAGGCCGACCCCGGGGGCCGCATACATGGTCTCAATCATGTCTTCGACCAAGCGCTCAATGGATTCGTCGATGACGTCTACGGCTGTGGCAGTGGATCGGAGGACCGGATCGCCAAAGGTTCTAATTGGAAAGATGGCCAACTCAGGCTCCTGTCGCACTTCGAATCTGACAGGTTAGATGCCGGCGGCGCCCGGGTCCCTGTCCTCCGCCTCGCCGTTGAAACGCGCAACTCGTTAGCCGCTCACCCCTGCATGATTCATCCCTCCGCCACTGCTACGAAGTAGCAACACCGAGGGCCAAGATGCCGGCTCAGAGATCCCGAGGATCAACATCTAGCCTGACCCTGCTCCCCCCATCACGGATACGCCCGACGACTGCTCTCAGCTTGTCCTTGGTATTGCCCAGGTCTTCGCCTTGAACCAGCCACCTGGCCCTGTCTCCGACCACTGCCGGCCCGAAAACGGTTGCTCCCTCGAGAGCCCCTGCGATCAAGCCGTGATCGACCTCCCCTGACACCTCGAGCACCATCACATCCCCGATCGGGGGCAGCGCCAGAGTCCTGCGGACCTCAATCTCTTCACCAAGGTACTCGAGCGGATCGCCACGTCTGAGGGCCTCGAATACCCGATGGCCGGGCTCGGCCGTCTGGACGATCAGACGGCGCCCCCTGCCCGGGACGACCAAACCTGCGACTCGCGCAAGCAGGGCGAGCGCGTCTTCGCCCGCCCGATAGTTTGTTCCGTGGGTCAAGCCATCTGCATCTACTGCCAGCGCCAGACCGACCTCTTCCACTCCCACCAGGTCCCGTTCTGTACCAACCAGTACCTGCGCACCGCTCTGCGCGTCCCCAACTGCTTGCCCGACCACTCTGCGTAACTCCTCGAGGACCCTTCCAACCGCTGCTCCCAGGGGTTCAAACCTTCTACCGCCACAAGCCGGACACGGTCCGAGGTCCGCCCCACATCTCCGGCAACTCGTGCCTGGATCTGGGCGGGCTCCACACTCGGCGCAGGCCCGCAGTTTCCGGCACGACACACACCGGCTGGCCGGCGCGTATCCGTGGCGATGAGTGAAGACAAACACCGCCAGACCGGCGCGCACGGCTCCGGCCACCGCCCGTTTGGCTCGCTGGGTGACCACACCCGCGCCGGGCGGTTCGTCCGTCCGGTCGATCACCTCGACCAGCGCCCATAGCCGCCCTGATGCCGGCAACATGGTGACCCCGGCGGCCAGGACCTCGGTCGTCGGGACTCTTCCAACATGCGCGAGATTGAAGCGCTCAACCCTCGACCTTGCTTGCAAAACCCGGGGGGCAGACACGACAGGCGTCTGACGGTCCTTCATGCCTCGCCTACCGCCGTCAACTACCACGGCTATCCCCAAGGACGCGATTGGCCACCATGCGCATCGGGGGGTTCCAACCAGAACCAGGCCACCAGGGTGCGTAGCCAGCCGGGACCACGCAGTCGTGAGAGTCGCGTCCGAGCCTCCCCCTGCCACGATGACCCTGCGGCCGAGATCTCTGCTCAGCTCTTCGGCGAGGCGCTCGACCTCATGAGCCGTTGGAGCGATCACGAGAGCCGATCGTTCCGCCAGCAGGGCCTCTGTCACCAACCCACGGATGGCTTCCCCCCATTGTTGACCCACCAGGATCTGGGCCGCGGGCACCTTGGTCCCGGAGGCGGCAGCCGCCGAGACATCTGGAGCGGGACTTGTGGTCCGAGGAATGGATGGAAGGGCTAAAGGCGCAACCCGGCGAGGCAGGTTGGGGGGGCCGGGTTTGGCCAGCAACACTGAAAGGGGAGCCACGTAGTGCCTGGCCGCCCATCGCAAGGTCGACAGAAGCTCCGGGGAAAAAATTGGGCCGGACCCTGACACGGCCAATACGTCTTTGAGTCCAGAAGCCGAGCCCGGCGAGAGACCCACGACATAACCTCGGAGCCTGCGTCCAGACAACGGGACGCGTACAACCGAGCCAACCGCGACTTGATCGACCAGCGATTCCGGGACCCAGTAGCCGAACCCGTCATCAACCGAGAAACTCGGGAGGTCCGGGACCACCCTGGCGACCAGGCCAGACTCCCGATCGGGCGAATCAGCCACCCAAGAGCGCTTCGACCCGGTCCATGAGATGAGATGCGACTTCGGCTTTTGACAACTGAGGAAGAGGCTCTGCCACACCCTCAGGGGTGATGAAAGTCACGCGGTTGGTATCTGTGCCAAAGCCGGAGCCCTCTTCACTCACATCATTCGCAACCAACAGATCCACTCCATATGTGGCAGCCTTGTGAAAGGCCCGCTCAATCGATCCGGTCTCTGCAGCAAAGCCGATCACCTTCACTGACTTGCCAACCCGCTCAACCATGCCATGGAGCACATTTGGTGTTTCCTCGAGAACAATTTCCGGCGGCCCGTCCATCCTCGCCAGTTTGGTCCCAGCAGGGTCAGCGGGGCGAAAATCAGCAACCGCCGCCGCCAAAATGGCCACGTCGGTCAACCGCGCCATCTCCCAGGTTGCGTGAGCCATTTCCTCGGCACTCTCGACGGCGACCGCCTTCACTCCGTGGGGTATTGGCAAGGTCGCCGATGTCACGAGGACGACATCCGCTCCTCTGCCTTGCGCTTCGGTAGCTATCGCGTAGCCCATCTTTCCAGACGAGCGATTGCCGATGTATCGAACAGGGTCGATTGCTTCCCTGGTGCCGCCAGCGGTAACCAACACGCGTACTCCGGCCAGAGTCTCGGGGAACAGGTCAGCAACCGCCTCGACGATCTGTTCTGGTTCGACCATCCGCCCGGTACCAGAGTCTCCACCTGCCAAGGGTCCACTGACCGGACCGATGATGACTCGGCCGTCGTTTTTCAGAATGTCAATGTTGCGCTTTGTAGAGGGCTGCTCCCACATTTCCGTATGCATCGCGGGCGCCAAGATCACCGGTCGGTCGGTAGCCAGGACGGTCGCCGAAAGAGCGTCGCCACTCTGGCCATTCGCGACCTTGGAGATGATGCTGGCAGTTGCAGGAGCAACCACGATTGCGTCACACCATCTGGCCAACTCGGTGTGAGGACTGGCGAACTCAGCATCGAACAGATCGGTGATCACCGGCCGTCCGGTAATGGCCCTGAAGGTTTGTTCGCCGATGAATTTCGTGGCACCTGCGGTCATCACGACGCTGACCTCCGCGCCGGCCTCGATCAGTCGCCTAGCGAGGTAGGCGGCCTTGTACGCTGCCACACCACCAGCGACCCCGAGCAGGATTTTGCGATCTCTCATAGCTGATACCTCTGCCGAGAACTGTCGGTTCGGTTGAAGCCACCCGAGAGGACAGCCAGGAGGGCAGGTCTGCCGACGATTACTCGGCCTGGGCCTCGACCTCGGCTTCAGCCTCGACTTCGACCACGACTTTGTCGTCGGCGATCTCCTCAAAAGCGATGGTCAGTGGCTTGCGCGAAAGTGAGTGGACCTGCGGGGGCACGTAGTGGCCGATACCTTCGCCAAGCTGATTGAAATAGGCGTTGATTTGGCGTGCCCGGCGCGCGGACACAACTACCAGGTTGAATCGTCCGCCTGCCTTACGCAGGATGGTATCGATGGGTGGCTCGTTCATGAAAGTCTCATTTTGGTCGGGAGCCATGCAGTATACCCAGGATCTCGCCGACCACACGTTCTAGATCGTCGTTGATGACCCGGTGATCGAAGCGCTGCCGCCCGATCTCCATTTCGCCTCTGGCAATTTCCATCCGCCGTTCGATGGTCTCTTCGGACATGTGCCCTCGGGTTCGCAGGCGGCGAACCAATTCTTCGATGGACGGAGGGTTGATGAAGATTGTGACAGCATCCTCGTAGGCATCGATGATTTGAATTGCCCCTTGGACCTCGATCTCCAGGAGAACGTCGCTTCCGGCCGCGATCTGGTCGAGCACAGGTCTGCGAGGCGTTCCATACAGGTTTTGGTTGTATTTGGCCCATTCGAGAAGTTCGTCTGCCTCGATCATCTCGCCGAACTCCTCATCGGACACGAATCGATAGTGCTCGCCATCCTCTTCGCCGGGACGAGGCTGGCGCGTGGTAACCGAGATCGAAAAGTAGAACGTTCCCTGCTCCTCGAGAGCGTCCGTCACAGTCGATTTTCCGACGCCGGAGGGACCTGAAACGACGATCAGACGCCCAATGGGGGGCGGACGCTCAGGAGAATTCGGCCAGCAATGCGTCTCGTTGTCGGTCACCGAGACCGCGAATCCTTCGATTGTCGGCTATGCCGAATGTCTCCATCATCCGTTTGGCCTTCACCTTGCCGGTTCCCGGCATGGCGGCGAGCAACGAATTCACCTTCATCCCAGCCACCACCGGATCCTCCGCGGCCTTGTCCAGCAGTTGAGTGAAACTCAACGATCCTGCTTTCAGCAATGTTTTCAACTCGGCCCTCAGGCGACGGGCCTCAGCAGCCTTCACGAGCGCAGCGGCACGTTGTTCAGGCGACAGTTCTGGCGGTGCCATCACAAATCCTTTCCTGGCTCATTGCCGCATGGAGACTACCAACCCGCCACCCGGAATCCGTGGACCCTTTCGGCATCATTGCTCTTACGAACCAGCCGGGAGCGCGGCCCGCCACTCCTGATTGATCTGCATCGCGGCCTCGATCGGATCGGCTGCTGTCGTGATGGCTCGCCCCACGACGATGGCGCTCGCGCCTTTGGCGCGTGCTTCACCCGGAGTCGCAACACGCGCCTGATCGTGATGATCGGCTCCTCTGGGACGGATCCCAGGCGTGATTGTGACGAGGTCTGGAGCCACTCCTGAGACCACCCCAAGCTCCCTCACCGATGAAATCACCCCCTCACAGTCGGTCTCAGATGCAAGCCTGGTCCGCTTGGCAGTCAACTTTCCCGGACTCAGGGTGACTCCCGTCTGAGCCAACCCTGACTCATCCAGACTGGTCAGCACCGTGATGGCCAGAATTCCCGCCCGGCGACCGCCCGCCCCCTCGGCCAATCCTTTGACTGCTCCAGACAGCATGGCTGAACCTCCAGCAGCGTGGGCAGTCACCCATCTTGCGCCCCAACGCCCTAGCCAACGGGCAGCTTCTTGAACCGTGTTCGGTATGTCGTGCAGCTTGGCATCTACGAATACGGGGAGATCGAGTTCGCTGAGCGCCCCTATCACCCCGGGGCCAGGCCCCATCAACAGCTCCAGCCCGACCTTGTACCCGCCAACCACCTCTGCAGAATCGTTCGCGAGGCGCACAGCCTGTTCAGCAGTCGGAACGTCAAGAGCGAGGATGATCGGACTGCGCATCCGCTCGTCGGGAAAGTTCACCACTCCCGCACCGTTCCGACCAGCTCACGAACAGAGCCGGTTTGGTGTTTGCGACACCACCGAACGATTTCGGCCAGGAGGCGCTTGCCGACCTTGGGTTCTGCAAAGTGCGCAGTGCCGACGGCTACCGCGTTCGCACCTGCCATTAAATACTCGATCGCGTCTTCGCCGCTGACCACACCCCCACACCCGATGATTGGAAGGTCAGGATGTGCCCTGCGTACCTCCACGACGCAACGCATGACAATCGGCTTGAGGGGCGGGCCCGAGTATCCGCCGACGTACCCCGAGATCTTGGGACGTCTGGTCTCGATATCAATCGCCGCGCCTCTGGCGGTGTTGGCCACGACCACCCAATCGGCGCCTGCCTCTGCCACTGCACCCGCAACTGCCGCTATGTCAGATGCGTCCGGGGCCAGCTTGGCCCCAATCGGAATCGATATTGCACCCCGAACGGCGGAAACAACGGCTGCAGCAGCTGAAGGGTCGAATGCGATGAGCCCGTGGCCATGCAAGTTCGGACAAGACAGGTTGATCTCGACAGCTTCGACTCCGGCCGCCTCCAGACCTTTGGACACGATGGCGAATTCTTCTACCTCGGTACCGACACACGAACCCCAGACAGGAACGCCTGCCGAGGCGATTTGCGGCCCGACTTCGGCGGCCCAGGCGTCGATGCCAGGGTTCTGAATACCGATCCCGTTGATCATGCCAACGCCGGCAGGAGCGATCCGGGGAGCAGGCCGCCCGGTCCAGGATGTACCCGCCACCGATTTCGCGACCATCGCCCCGTAGGCGGCCGGAGTCGAGATCCCGACAAAATCGACCACAGAACCGACAGTGCCGGCTGCTCCGATAATAGGGCTGCGCAGGGTCACCGGCCCAAGCTCCACAATCGTGGAGGTCACGCGTGCCAATCCTGGAGTGAGCGCACATTTACGGTGGCCAAGCGACCTGCCTTGAGACTCCTAGCCACCGCCAGCGCGCCTGCGATGGTGGTCACACACGGTATTCCTCTCTGCATCGATGCATGCCTGATGACCCGGCCGTCGCCCCTCGCCCTTCTTCCCCTCGGCGTATTGACAACCAGGTCTATTTCTCCGCCATTGATGCGCTCTACATTGTCGCGGGGACCTTCGCCGACTTTGGCAACCAGCTCGGCCGGCACTCCATGGTGTTGCAGGTATCGCTGAGTTCCCGAAGTCGCCAACAATCGGAACCCGAGCATCGTGAAAGCTTGGGCTACCGCCAGACCCAACGGCTTGTCACGGTCTGCCAATGAGAGAAACACCGTCCCAGACTGGGGAATACGATGGCCGGCACCCAGAAGCGCCTTGGCATACGCCGTGCCGACGTCTCGTCCAATGCCCATGGCCTCACCTGTTGCCCTCATCTCTGGACCGAGCACCGTATCTTCTTCCGGGAATCGATCCCAGGGTAAGACAGCTTCTTTCACAGACACGTATGACCGTTCAGTAGGCGGTGGCACCATTCCTTCCACACGCAGCTCCTCGACGGAGGCACCCATCATCACTCGCGCGGCGATCTTGGCGAGTGGCACCCCTGTTGCCTTCGAGATGAACGGCACCGTCCGAGAGCCACGCGGGTTGGCTTCGAGCAGAAACACCTCGTCACCCTTGACCGCGAACTGGATGTTGATCAGCCCCCGCACATCAAGCGCGTCAGATAGATCCTCGGTAGCGGTCAGGATCCGTTTGCGCGCCTCGTCCGACAACGTCGGTGGCGGCGTCACGCACGCGGAGTCGCCTGAGTGGACGCCGGCCTCTTCAACGTGTTCCATGATCCCGCCCACCAGCAACTCGTGACCGTCATAGACGGCGTCGACATCGACTTCGACAGCTGCTTCGAGGAATCGATCGATGAGCAACGGGGCTTCTGAAAGGTCGAGTCCGCTCACGTCCTCGGTGCCGTACAGTTCACGAAGATATATGGAAAGGTCGTCGTACGAATAGACGACCCGCATGGCGCGGCCCCCCAACACATAGCTTGGTCTGACCAGCACCGGCAGACCGATCTGGTCGACGATCTCTGCCGCATCGAGGGCGGAAGACGCGATTCCGTGAGGTGGTTGCTGAATGCCGAGTTCACGACAGAGGTCCGAAAACCGTTCCCGGTCTTCCGCGATATCGATCGAATCCGGCGACGTGCCTGCTATCGGAACACCCCTGGCTTCCAAGGCTCTGGCCAGATTCAAAGGAGTTTGGCCGCCGAGCTGCACTATCACGGCTTCCGGCTTCTCGACCTCGCAGATCTCGAGCACGTCCTCAATGGTCAAAGGCTCGAAATAGAGTCGGTCGGATGTGTCGTAATCGGTTGAGACGGTTTCAGGGTTGCAATTGACCATAACTGTTTCAAAGCCTGCCTCGCGCAGCGCGAACGATGCATGGACGCAGCAGTAGTCGAACTCGATTCCCTGGCCAATCCGGTTCGGACCAGACCCAAGGACTATCACCCTTGGTTTGTCCGACCTCTCCCCTTCTGATTCTTCTTCAAAAGTGCTGTAGAAATAGGGCGTCGATGCCTCGAACTCGGCAGCGCATGTGTCAACGCGTTTATAGGTGACCGTGATGCCGGCACCCCTGCGCAACGCAGCAATTTCGGCCGGTTCGCGATTCCACAGGTATCCGAGCTGGTGGTCGCTGAAACCGTACCGCTTGGCCTCCGCGAGAATCCCGACCTCTGGGACTTCGGTCGCCTCGATTTGTGCCCTGACCTCATAGATCTCCGCCATCTGGTCAATGAACCATGGATCGATCCCGGTGACGGCAGCCAGCTCTTCGACAGTCGATCCCCTTCGAAGCGCTTCGCCGAGAGCGAAGATCCGCTCGGAGCTGGGCGTCGACACCCTCGCCGTCAACTCATCGTCTCCGAGGTTGGCAAGTGCGACTTCGCCCTTGTCGGCGTTGAGCCCGAAGCGACCGGTTTCCAGGCTCCTCAATGCCTTCTGGAGCGCTTCTGGGAATGTTCGTCCGATGGCCATCGCCTCACCGACCGAACGCATCGACGTGCCTAGTTCGTCGACTGCGGAAGGGAACTTGGCAAAATCGAATCGGGGCACCTTGACCACCGTGTAGTCGAGCGCAGGTTCAAAACTTGCCGGAGTGACACCGGTGATGTCGTTGGTTATCTCGTCGAGCGTGTAGCCAACTGCCAGCAGAGCGGCAATCTTGGCTATCGGAAATCCAGTGGCCTTGGAGGCCAGAGATCGGAAGAGCGTCGTGTAGGGAAAGAGTGTAGATCTCGGTGGTCGCCGTATCATTAAAAAAAAAAAAAATATAGACAGAACAAAAAAAAAAAAAAACATGAAGTGTCAGTCATATATGAACTGAC
>CALCCX010000375.1 GCA_937900165.1 uncultured Acidimicrobiia bacterium
CGTCACGATGCGTGAGCTGAGCGGCCATCAGGTGCTCGCCTTTTATCACAGACTGCAACGGGCGTTCTACGCAGAAGGAATCGACATCACCGACCCGGCCGTCTATCCGGAGCTTGTCTCCGAATTCGAGGTCAACCCCGACAAATTTGCGCAACTGATGGGCGAGACCGACACGAAAATGAGAGCCTATGAAGATTTTGAGGAGGCGAGGGCCCTGGGTATAGCCGGCTTCCCCGCTCTCTTCCTGAGGACCGGCGAGGAGTTGGCAACGGTCACCAAGGGTTTTGCGCCCTTCGACAGAATCGAAAAACCCCTCGTCGAGTACCTCAACCAAAAGCTCGGTGAGACCCTCGTCGAGGGGTTGTTCTGTGAGATCGACGGCGACTGCTGACCGTCACCGGCCTACGGTGAAGGCCGCCGAGACAGTCTTGGTTGTTCCGTCACTGAACCGGACCTCGGCAGTGATCGTGTGGTCACCAGGAATTCTGTTGGTCCGCAACGGTGGCGTCTGGCCGTTCGAATACGTCCCGTAAAGGTCATAGGGAGCGGCGTATTCGGTCTTCACTCTGCGTCCATCCAAGCTGAACACGACATTGGCGATATCAGAGGAGGGCGTGTCGAGGAACACATAGATGCGCGGGGCGTTGATGGTCGCACCGTCCAGCAAGTATGGGTTCGATCGATCACGGTTCTCGCTGAGCACGATCCGCCCGGCGTCGCGGTTGATGGCCTCGGCTACCACGATCGTCGCCTTGCCGTCGATGACTTTGGTCTCTCCACCGACCACGAACTGGGTCCTGACTTCGATCGTGTACCGACCGGGCGCAACACCGTCCGCATCGAGGCGCACCCTGGCCACATCCGACTCTCCACCTGCCAGTTGCGACTGGTAGTAGAGCGACGAGAACGGGCCTTCCTGAGGATAGGTGACCCCGAAATCCCCGGCGTTCACGATTGTCATCTGTACATCGCCAACCACTGGGGCGACACCCGTGTACCAGAAGTCGACCCATTTGGTCGTGCCCGCATCCATCGTCCCGAGATCATCCGAAGTGTGCTCGAGGCCCGCTCCGTCAACTCCGACGGTCGGGAGATCGATCAAGATCGTCTGAGAACCCGGGCCTGCGGCCGTTTGGTAGGTGACGTTGAGGATCAGGTCGGCCTGGCCGATCATCGAGGCCGGGACGGCCACAAACAAGGCGGTGTAGTCCAATTCACCATTGCTGAGCCGGTCGTTTTCCATCAAAGAACTGTGGTCGACCGTGTTCTCCGGGTAATCGACGGACACGCCGTTGGTCCCGGTGGCGGTGAGTCGAAAATCCCACGCATCTCCACCGGTCGCTGCCCAGTTGAGAACAATCCACGCTTCCTGGCCAGTTTGCACCGGGGCGGTCGCCGGGGTCAGAAGAGCAACGGAGGTTCTACCGGAAACAGGTTGGACGACCTCTGCGTCTCCAACTACAGCATCCCCGGGCTTGGCCTCTTGCGCGAAGGCGGCGGGAGCCTGTGCCACGAGAAGACCCATGACCAGCAGCAGAACAAAGAAACGCCGCATGCTTTTCCTTTCCATCGATTCAGTCACGACATCACCGATCGGGTGATGTCCGAAAATTTCGTACACTGACTGCATCGACCAGAAGAAGGCCTGGTCTTGAGGGTGATCTAGTCGGCACCTCTACTGACTAGTCAAGGAGTAGTTGCCTGATGGGCCGAGTTGATGCCGAGAAATAGGCCGAACCGAACAACGGTCGCGAACCCACCACTCACCGGCAACCGTATGCTGGGCGCCTAGTGAGACGATTCACTGCGGATCGTGGCGACGACCATGCCTCCGAAACCTCCACCAAAAACACCGGTCAGCACGCTGGGTAAAATCGAGGCGGTCAGGGATCGAGTGAATGGCTGGCCAGTGCCTAGCCAAATTGCAAGGGTTATCACGAGAAATGCGATAGGAAGGCCGATGATGGCCCCCTTGCCGACCGCACGAGCGAACAAAGCATCTTCGTCTTTGTCAACTTCGACAACCTCGGCCACCACATCCTCCGTCATGTCTGCGAGTAGCCTGCCAGTCTCGCCGCTGCCGAGCAAGCCCATCCGCAATATCGTGAGCGGGCGCTTCAGCCTGGATCCACCGCACGGATTGGCTCCTCGCCCGCCTCGCCAGTCACGGTAAGGATTTCTCAGGCCCGGCCCCTCTCACAGACGGTGAAAACCGGAACAACCCGGAATCTCACCAGCAGCATGCCCCACCGGGCGACTCGCTTCCCTAAGTCGGTGGATCCAGGCTTAGTGCGACCGGTCGCGAGAGAGCCGCCGGCAAGCGGCGGCCCTCCAACAAAGAACTACTGCCTTGATCTAGACAGCGCGAACGTTCTTCGCCTCGTCACCTTTCCGACCCTGGCCAATCTCGAATTCGACCCGTTGGCCTTCTTCGAGCGACTTGAACCCGTCGCCATCGATGTTGGAAAAATGCACGAAGATATCTTCGCCGTCTTCTCGTGAAATGAAGCCGAAACCCTTTTCACTGTTGAAGAACTTCACGGTGCCTGAAGCCACGTAATTTCTACTTTCTAGCATTGACGGGCAGCTTTCACCCGTCGGAATCGTCACCATCATACCTGGTTTCGCAGCCGCCTGAACCGTGCTCACCCAGAGTGGCCGCCTCCAGGCTGGATCCAGGCTAAGAGGCAGCGGCGCCAAGGGTGGCTTTGAGAACTGATTCCACGCCGTCGCGAACGATTCGTATTTCGACCACCGTTCCAGGTCGGGTCGAGATGATTTCGGCCCGCAACTCCATTGGGGATTGGACCATGAATCCGTCGACACTGAGAATCAGATCATCGACCAGCAGCCCAGCGTCATCCGCTGCGCTGCCAGGTACGACCTCGCCGACCAGAGCTCCCACCTGACCCTCGAAGGAAGCACTGGTCGAAACCCCGAGGCGAGCCAACTTCACATCGTCTCCTGCAACCAGCTGTTCGGCAACGATCACCGCGAGGTCGATCGAGACGGCAAATCCGACTCCATCGTTGGCCCCGCTCTGGGTACGAATCGAGTTGTTGATTCCAATGACCCGGCCGAGGGCGTCGACCAGCGGCCCCCCAGAATTACCTGGGTTGATCGCCGCGTCCGTCTGAATCAGAGCCTCGCCGTTTGGGCTCCTTACCGCACTGACAATCCCCGCGGTCACGGTGCGATCGAGCCCAAACGGACTCCCCAAAGCCACCGCAAGGCTCCCGACAGCCGGATTTACCCCGAAGCCGAGCTCGGCGGTGGGTAGAACACCGTCCACGTCGATGGAGACAACGGCAACGTCTGAATCTGAATGGGTGCCTACAACTGTTCCGGGCACCGTCAGCCCGTTGGCGAGCCGCACGGTGAGACTCGTAACGCCCTCTACTACATGGGCGGCGGTGAGAATCAAGCCGTCTTCGTCGTAGATCACACCCGACCCCACTCCGAAGGACGTCTCGATCTTCACGACAGCCGGACCAACGGCTGCCACGATGGCCGCAATCGGTTCGGACGTTTGGGGAATCACGATCGATGGGACAGCTAACGATTGGCCAACTGCGCCTTCATCGACAGTCCCGGTCGCCGGCGCGGTAATCACGTTGGTCGAGACCGGAACAACGGCGAGCGGTTCAGTCGTTTCCGCGGTCATTCGTCCGAGGAAGAACGCGACCGCGGCCAGGGACAACGCTATCGCCAATCCGACCGCAATCAGAGGCCACTGTCGATCAGACTGGTATTTGTGCTCGAATCTGTCGGCTCGGATCCGATCTGGTCGGGTATGAGGTCCAAGATCTTCGTACGATCATCGGCGGTCGGGTAAGAACCGCTTGCGCCCCCTGTTGGTGGGTTGGGCGGGATGCCGGCCGGATGGCCGACGCCGACTGCTGCCGAGGGCGTAAGCGGGGGAATGATCGGTTCGTTCGGCCCGACCGGAGGAATTTCGTTGTCGGCCACTGAGGACTCCTAATCTGTGGGGTTAGGCCAACCTACGTGCCCACCCTTCAACGCTACTTAAAGCGCTAACCGCCGCTTCGGCATTCCCGGTTGCTGTCTGGAGCGCTAATGCTCAAAACAATTTCGGACTACCGGCGTCTTCGCAGCCCTGGGTGCCGCCAAATTCGAGAACAAACGGCCCCGCCGGCCGGGACAAAGTACAATCCGGTGCAACCAAACTTGGTCGCCTCCTCGACAATCCATGTTGAAGGTACCAGCGATGGTCCGTTGTATCCGCAACGAGCCTGATCCACACATGTGAGGTCGACTATCGAAACCATCTCCATCGCTGCGGCCCTAGGGGGCGGGTTCATCTCGTTCGTCTCGCCATGCGTGCTTCCCGTGGTGCCTGGCATCCTCACCGTGGTCACCGGCACCAACATCACTTCGGCCCGTCCGGACTGGCGGCCGGTACTTCGGGACACTCTCCTATTCATCTTCGGGTTTTCCGTCGTGTTCATCGCGCTCGGCGCGGGAGCCACCTCCATCGGCGCGGTGATCTTTCGCAATCAGGGCGTGCTGGCCCGAGTCACCGGGGCGATCATCCTGATCATGGGTATCTATCTCCTCGGATCGATATTCGCCAAATCACCCTGGCTGTACCGAGAAAAGCGGTTTCATCCTCCCCTCGAGCGATTCGGACCCTGGGCGGCCCCCGTCACAGGAGTCGCATTCGGATTCGGTTGGACCCCTTGCATCGGGCCGGTCCTTACGGCAATCCTGGGCCTAGCGGCGATTCAGGACTCGGCCACCGATGGGGCAATCCTCCTTGGCTTCTACGCGGTCGGACTGGGAGTCCCGTTCGTGATCACCGCGCTCGCATATACCCGCCTGACTCCCGTGTTTTCTTGGTTCAAAGCCCACATGCGGGGAGCAACGATCCTGACCGGCGGCACCATGAGCGTCTTCGGAATCCTGCTGGTGACCGGTCAGCTGGCATGGATAACAACCCAACTCCAGAACTTTTTACGGACAATCGGACTCGAAGAACTTATTTTTCTGGGCTGAGGAGGAACAATGGCAAAGAAAGCTGGAGCGGCCCCCGCCGTACGTCAGGGAAAAGCCGCGGCCAAGCGCGCCGCGGCCAAGCGCAGGGCGAAGCGTGCGAGAACCCGAAACTTCGGCATCCTCGGACTTGCCGTAGCCGCCGTCTTCGTGTTGATATTCGTGGCAGGTGCCAACGCGCCCACTGGAGTCACTGGCCAACTCGACTGGGATCTCCCGGCCATGGGTCCCACCGCCGAGATCCAGGACCGAGTGACCCTGGCCGAGTTCGCCGGAAAGCCATTGGTGCTGAACTTCTTTGCATCCTGGTGCGCCCAGTGCGATATCGAGCTTCCGTACTTCCGAGATGTCTCGATCGAATTCGGCGATGAGATCAACTTTGTCGGCGTCGCGTCCCAGGAGACCGGCGACCCGATGCTCATGCCAGAACGTAACGGTGTCACCTTCTGGCCTCTGGCCCAAGACGTAGGGGGCCGGAACGGATCCGGTCTGTCGGAAGCCTTCCAGATGTTCGGGCTGCCGCTGACTGTTTTCTACGATGAGAACGGCCAGGTCTTGCGAATCAATCGCGGCCTCATCGAAGAGGACGTATTGCGTGCTGACCTCTTGAACTTCTACGGCGCAGGGGCCTGACCCGCCGCGATGAAGGGCAAGGCTCAGCAAGCGAGGAGCCGATCCGTGCAGTGGATTCAGGTTTAGAGTCAGTCCATGGCTCAACATCTCGTGGCAATCTGATTCGATGACCCGCTGAAGGCCCAGGAGCTGCTCATCGTGATGATGCGGCTCCAAAAGCGGTCCTCAATCGAGATGGACGACGCCGCCATCGTCAGCCATCGGGGAGGCAAGGCCCGCATCCACCAGACCAAGGACGCCAACCCGGGCCAGGGAGCAGCCACTGGCGGCTGGTTCGGGATCTTGGCAGGCTTGATATTCCTCAACCCGCTCATCGGCGCTGCGTTGGGGGCGGCGATCGGGGGGGTCTGGGCGAGAATCCATGACATCGGAATCAGCGATGATCAGATGAAGGATGTGGGAGAGTCGCTGTCAGAAGGCGAAGCGGCTCTTTTCGTACTCTTCGACGAGGCATACCCGACCCACCTCGCGAGGGAGCTCCGTCGTTTCGACGGCATGGTGATGCATTCCACTTTCGATGAAGGTGACACCGAGGCCATGGCCATGGCGCTGGCCAGCGAAATCTGAGCCCGGATCACCCGACCGCGGTGAGCGAATCTTGGCCTCAGAGATCACTCGAAGAGCTGGTCATGGCTCGCCGAGCCAGGCCGTCGAGTGATCGAGAATCCACATGCTGGCCTCATGCGCCCTGTCGAGAACATCGCACAACCGCAATTCACCCAGGTATACGTCCGGCATGCTCACGTCGACTCTCCCACTCAGGAGCAGAGAGCGCGTCGGCGCATCCGTCACAGCCGCGAACGTGTCTGTGGCCGAAACTTCGATCGGAAGCAGCGTCCGGCCAACGCCGGCGAGGTCAGTCGCCAGCACCAACAAGTCTGGAGGATGTTCCAGCGGCGGCAGCGCCCACTTGAAAAACAGCGGGAGAACGAACCGGCCTTCCGGATCAGCAACCTCGTCACCCAACTCGACCACGGCATCTTCAAACCCGAGCATCGATCTGGCGTTGACCTCGAGCGCGACAAGCATTTCGAGGGGTCCGTTGCATGCCTCCTCAGGGTGCAGATCAACCTCCCAGGCCTGGCCAAGCGAATACGATTCGATGAAATGCCGTTCGTCGTGGACATGGAAACCGTGGTCCACTGCGTGAGCTTTGAGGTCCGTGATGAATGCCGCGAGATCTAGAGCCATAGGTTCTCCAGGCTACCGGTCTTTCCTGGTCAACAAGCATCGCCCCGGCTCAAACGTATTCCGCGGATAGTCCGCGGGGCGCGCTTGAATCGTCGCATGAACCTCCGTTATCGCAGCCGGTTGATAGTCGCTCTGCTCTTGGTTGCGGCTGCCTGCGGATCTTCAGACGACGGGTCTGCGCTCAACGACCCTGTCGCCCCGGTGACCACCGAGTCTGTCCCTGCCACCGCCCCGGCGTCGGAAGATGTTTCTGAAGGAGACGAATCGTCGGCTCCGCAAGAATCCAGTCCGACTGGCTTCGAGTTAACCGTCGGATCATGTGAGCAAGCCCATGAATTCTCGATCCTGTGTGAGGCCTACGACATCCTGAGTCGCGAGTTCGTTGATGAGCTGGATCTCGAAAAACTGGCAGCAGGCGCCGCCAGGGGCATCGAAGAGTTCGACTCGGATGAGCCCGGCGCTTCCCCGGCCGGCGTGACGGTCTGTCCGCTTCCTGCTGAGGACTTCGAAGCAACCTGTTCGGCAGCCAGGAACGCCCTGGCAACTGGGAGCGCGACCGTCGATTCTGTCGTTCAGGCTGCCGTTGCCGGGATGCTGGCGTTCGGACTCGACGACCCCAACTCGGTCTACTACACGCCTGCAGTACTCGCCCAACTGGACGAGGAGCGGTCTGGAACCATCTCGGGGATCGGATCGCTGGTGCAAACAGAAGAAGTCGTCGATGGAGATTCCCAGCGCTGTTCGATTATCTCAGAGACTTGCATGATGACCATCGTCGGTGTCATCGAAGGTGGTCCGGCGGAGGCGGCCGGTCTGGCGGTGGGCGACGTCATGCTCACGGTCGATGGGCAATCGGTTCTGGGCCTTGGAACCGACGAAGTGGTTTCACTGGTTCGCGGAGAGGAGGGCACTGCGGTTGAGCTTCTGGTGGACAGGGACGACGAGCCTTTGGTGTTTGTAATTGTCAGGGCCCCAATCGTGATACCGGTCACCGACGCGGAAATGCTGGACGGCGACGTCGGATACCTCCGGCTTTCACAATTCACCACCAACAGCGCCGAATTGTTCAGATCCGATCTGCAAAAGCTCTTGGACGACGGTGCAACATCCCTGATCATCGACTTCCAGAACAATCCTGGAGGAGCTCTACAGGCCGCGATCGGGGTCGCCAGCGAATTCTTGGACGAAGGCCTCATACTGCGGACGCTATCGCCCGTTGAAGACCGCGAGTACGAAGCGCGAGACGGTGGCCTTGCCACCGATGTCTCAATACCAGTAGTCGTACTGGTCAATGGCGGGAGTGCCTCGGCCAGTGAGGTGGTGGCCGGTGCTCTCCAAGATGCCGGCAGAGCAACGATTCTGGGAACAGCCACCTTCGGCAAAAACACTGTCCAGCAACAGTTCAGTCTTTCCAATGGAGGAGCAGTGAAGGTCACCATCGCCCGGTGGGTCACCCCTGCCGGCCTCGATTTCGGTGAAGATGGCATCCTGCCTGACGTGGTCGTCGAATACCCGGACGGAGCCACAACCCAGTTCTTGGTGGACGAGGCCCTCGCCTATCTGGCCGGCTGAGTGCCGGTTCCTCATCTCTGCGTGGTGCCGGTCCTCGGTACGTCACGACTCAATGGGCGACCTCGTAGTAATAGTGGACGGGGTCGGACTCGAATTCGTGAATCTGGAAGGAGTCGAAGCCGGCATCGTTGACCATCTGCTCGGCAACCACTGGCGGGAATCCGAGCGTGCCGAGAGCCATGCCTCCTTCAGACGACATCGATGACGGAAGGCAGCCGGACACCGAAAAACCGTACATCATCGCCAGCATGGGATTGTTGAGATTGTCGTCGAAATTCGGCCCACATCTCATATCCTTGATGAGCCAGATCCCATCTGATCTGAGGGCCGCCTTGATGGCGGAGGCCACCCGGTCAGGGTGCGCCATGTCGTGCATGCAATCGAGGGTCATGATGAAGTCGAACATTTGTGGTTCTCGGAGGTCCTCGCCAGAGGCGATATGCAGCTCGACGTTTTGCAGGTCTCCCACCCTGCGCCTCCCCGCCCGGATCGCGGGTTCAGACGGATCAAAACCGACAAAGCGGCTATTCGGAAATCGTCTGGCCAGGCTGCTGATGGCGATTGCTCCGCCACACCCGATATCGGCGACGTCTGCGCCGTCCTCCAATTTCTCAATGAGACCGGAAAGGCTGGGAAGCACAGTCTCGGGGAGGTAGCGCTCGAGCCACGCGGCGTTCATTCTGTCCAGTTGATCAGCAGATCTGTCCCCCATGTCGCCGTAGGTGAATCCTGCTCCAGACTTGAATGCGTCGACTATCGCGTCGGTGCCCTCAGGAGTCTCTCCGCCATAGAACGCGCCACATGCGAACGGAAGTTCACCTTCGGAGGCGAGTACCAGGGCGGCCTCTCTTGACATCTCGAAGCTACCGTCTTCGTGACGCTCGATGAGTTCTGCCGCCGCCTGGCCCAACAACCATTCATGCACCATGCGCTCGTCGAGATTGGTGGTTGTGGCGATCTCGGCGGCATGATTTCTACCACCTCCGGCGAGGGCCTCGTACAGGCCGAGCCGATCACCCAAGTGGATCATCAGGGCGACTACCTCACCCATCTTGAAGCTCCACACCCTGAAAGAGAGCTTCTTCAACGTATCCTGGTCTATCGATCCCATGGTCTGAGAGTACCCCCTTGATCCCGATCCATAGACTCCGACCGAGAGCGAAAGGCACAGGGTCGAGGTCCAAGAACGATACGCTCGCCTGACCATGCGCCGCCTCATCGCCCTCACCGCAATAGCCGCCTTGGCGGGTTCGCTTACATCTGCGCCAGCTGGTGCCCAGTCCCAACGGGAGGTAGACGAAGCCACGGCGCGGGCAGCCAGCGCCGGCCAGGCAGCAGAGGGCGCGACGCAAAACTTGGACCGGTTGCGGCAGGTCCTCGGAGCGACGGAATTCAACCTCATCCAAACTCAGGAGGGATACAAACAAGCGAACGCCGGTCTCGAATCCGCGGTCCTCAACGCAGCCCAGATCATCGCCCAGGTCCAGACGGCCGAGTCGGAGATCAGGTCCGGGCGAGCTAGGGCAGACGAGGCGATCGCAGAGGCCTACATGCAATCCTCAGGACTTGGCAGTGTCTTCTGGTTGACCGACACGGTCGCCAATGCATCGATCGTCGTCGGTGTCTTCGCCGAACTCAGATTGAGAGCGGAGGAAACCGCGTTGTCGCTTGGGACGCGACGGGCAGAGCTATCGGACCTCAGGGATGACTATGAGAATTCGCAAGCCGAACTCAGACTGCGCCAGGACCAGCTGGAGGTTTCGGCCGGTCTGCTCGAAGGGGCAGTGGTCTCGCTCGGAGAAGACGTTGCCGTCGCATTTGCGAACGTCCAGGCGACAGACACCGCCTACCGCCAGGCTCTCAACGATCTGGCAGAGGAACAGCGACGGTTGAAAGCGACTTTAGGCGTGGAAGGCTGGCGCGAACTGGTCGAACAGTACTTCCCACCCGACCTGGTCGGCCAAGCCCTCGAGGTGATGAGGTGTGAGAGCAGCGGCAATCCCGATGCCACCAACCCGACTTCAGGTGCGGCAGGGTTATTTCAGTTTCTGGACACCACATGGGCATGGGCGTCCGTGCGAGCCGGTTTCGGCAATACCAGCCGGTACGACCCCGAACCGAACGTTGCTTCGGCCGCCTGGCTGGTCAACTACTCGTTGTCGATCAAC
Source organism: uncultured Acidimicrobiia bacterium (assembly GCA_937900165.1). GTDB lineage: Bacteria > Actinomycetota > Acidimicrobiia > Spongiisociales > Spongiisociaceae > SZUA-232. The sequence continues at coordinate 10,578 of CALCCX010000375.1, forward strand.
GACCCAAGAGGCGCCTGGGCCCATTGGGAGTGTCAGCCGAGTTCATAGGCACCAATCGAGCGGGCCTGATGCCGGCTCAGAGACAAGCCAAGGCCGAGACCAACGTCGATCGAGCCGCGGGCAAGCACCGTCCGAACGGCCGCTCAGACTCTCGCGACCACCCGCCTCCGTACGATTTCCAGAACAACCAGAGCCATCAAGAGAGTGAAGCCGACCAACAACCAGGCGACACGATACGACGCCCGCTCAACAACCGAACCGAATGCCAGGGGGGCGATCCCGGCGCCAATGAAGACGCCGGCCTGAACAACGGCTGTTGCTGCGGCCGGACGAAAAGGATTGGTCCTGACTACCGAAAAGGTCATGAGGCCAGGCCACCCCCAGGCCGTCGCATATGCGATAACGAGGGCAACTCCGAACACTCCTCCGGTCGAAAGAGCCAGAACCAGTGTTGTCACCGTACCAAGCGAAATCAGCAGGCTCATCTGTCGAAAGCCGTCCGATCCGGCACGGTCGACTGCCAAACCGACACCAACTCGCGCCACAATGCTCGCCAGACCCCCAGCAAAGATCAGGTAGCCGGCCCCCGCCTCACTTATACCTTGGTCGACAGCCGCCGAGGCTCCGAAGGTCCCGAGGGCCGAGGCGGTGCTGACGGCGAGCGCAGCCGCGAGAGCCTGCAGGCGCAGCGTGGTCAGCGCAAGCCTTGCCTCGGCTTCTATCTGAACACCCCGATCCAGCGGACTCCGGGTCCGAGAAGAAGGGACCAGAACCAACACCCCGACGGCCAACAAGGCCATCACCCCAAAGCCCCATCTCCAACCGACTCTGAGCATCAGGGTCGGTACCGCCAGACCTGCCAACAATATCGAAGTAGGGATACCGGCGTGTTTGATGCCGAACAACAAACCCTGACGGCTCGGTGGGAACAGGGCTGCGAGAGCCTGGTTGGCTGACGGGTTGGCAAAGCCGTAGACGGCCGCACCGAGAAGCAACATCGCCAAGAGGAGCGGGACGCCTTCGACGACCGTTGCAATCAGCGCCAGCACCGCAGAGCCGCCGATGATCGAAATACGCATCGCGTTCTGCCAACCGATGACCTCCACTCGACGACCCGCGGCTGCCGAAACGGCGGACGCCGTCAGGAAGAACGCCGCGGTGAACAACCCAAGCTCAGCAGGCCCGAAGCCGAGGTCGCGACCGATCTGAGGGGCAGCGGTCGCCAGCAGAAACAACGGCTGGGTCGAAACAGTCACGACCAAGATCGCCACGGCCACAATTCGCACTGTTCCCACCGGGCTATGGTCATTCGGCATCAACGGATCCTAAGCCCAGATCCAAGGCACGATCGACAGCCAGAAATGCCGGCGATCAGTTCAGGCGTGGGTCCACCGGATAGGTCGAGACAGTCAGATCGGAAGAGCACACGTCTGAACTCCAGTCACACTGATATATCTCGTATGCCGTCT
>CALCCX010000376.1 GCA_937900165.1 uncultured Acidimicrobiia bacterium
CTCCTGTGGATTCGTCTGCGACCAACTTGACTGCGCCGGTTGTGTCCCGGTTCACCAAGGCCCGCGGAACGGACTCGAGGGGAAGGATCGATGTCATCACCGGATGTCCGGCGTCGCGCGCAGCCTGTTCAGTGAGGCCGACGGAGGCGATTGGTGGTGTCGTGAAGGTGACCCGTGGCATCGTGCGCAAGTCAATCGTGCGTCCTGCCCCGCGGAGGGCGTTCTCGGCGGCGATGTTCCCGGAAGCAGCAGCGACGTAGACGAACTGTGGGGTGGTCGTGACATCACCGGCCGCCCACACGGATGGATTGGATGTAGCGAGTCCCGCATCGATGATCACCGCGCCGCGTTCATCGGTTTCCACGCCCGCAACGTCGAGTCCAAGGTCCGCCGTATTGGCTCGGCGGCCTGTGGCCATGAGGAGTTGGTCGGCTTCAAGACGCTTGACGGCACCGTCGATCTCGATATCTAACCAGACTCGATCGCCGCTTCTGCCCGCCCGGCGCGCCACAGCCTTCTCGTAGACGTTTGCGCCATCACGGGTGAGGTGTCCGCGCATGAGACCCGAGATCTCCGGCTCCTCGAACGGAGCGATACGATCCAGCGCCTCGACCCAGGTCACCTTGGATCCGAGATGGGCGAAGAGCTGTCCGAGTTCGAGACCGATGGCGTTGGCGCCCACCACGATCAGTTCCTCCGGTAGCCGTGTCAGTTCGAGAGCGGTAGTCGATGTGAGGTAGCCGGTGTCGTCGAGACCGTCGATGGGCGGTACCCATGATGAGGCTCCCGTCGAGATGAGGTAGCGGTCGGCTGTGACCGGCCGGCCGTCGACCTCGACGCTGTCAGGACCGGTGAACCTTGCTGTTCCCTGGATCAGGTCGATATCGTAAACCTCGAGCAGGTTGGCGTACTTTTCTTGGCGCAGAACCCCAACGAGTTCATCTTTGGATGCAATGAGGGCACCCAAGTCGACACTGCCGGCGGACGTCGCCACTCCCGCGAACGGAGAGTGACCCGCTTGGTGAAACAGCTCCGCAGGTCGCAACAGCGCCTTGGAAGGCACACATCCGATGTTCACGCATGTCCCACCTATTGTGCCGTTCTCGACGATGGCGACCGTCGCCCCGAGATCCCTGGCTTTGATCGCCGCAGCAAACGCGGCGGAGCCGGAGCCGAGAATGAGCAGGTCATAGTCGTTCTCTGCCGAGGTCTCCACAACTGTTGGCTCGTCATCTTGCGCGGAGACCGAAGTGATTTCGTAACCGGTACCTTCCAGCTCCGCGGTTGCCTTTGTGGCGTCGAATGATCCGGTGTCGGTTCCGCTGGCGACCTCTCGCCGCCAGTCGACCTCCACATCTGTCAGACCGGCTGAGGAAAGTGCGTCTCCGACGTGGCCTTCACACCCGTCGCAGGTCATCCCTGTGACGTTCAGGGTGATTCTCGTGCTCATTATCAGCTCCGCTCTCGATAGTTAGTGTGGTGTATTCAAGCATTCTGTAATCAAAATCATTCCGAGTTTACGGTTCTCTCGTCTGTGACGATCCGGCATGACCCGATGTCACCGCTTGTTGTGTTGAGGAATCCGGTGCCGAGATCGAGCAGTGCGGCGACCCTGGCGTTTGCGATTCGGTACTCCACCACTCGACCTTGCCTCTCGCTTTCGAGATATCCGCACCAGACCAGGCACGACAGATGCTGTGACACGCGCCCTTGGGAGAGACCGACCTCTTGAACGATCTCCTTCTGGCTCCTGGGGCCGTCGAGGAGAAATCGAAGAACCCTGATGCGGGTCGCGTCCCCGAGTCCGCGGAAGATGCGGCCGATGAGTTCGTCGTCGGAAAGCGGAACAGGCTCAAGTTCGATGATGGCGGGTCTTCCCATGGTATCTCCGGTTGTCGCTGTCGGTAAGATATCGACAATAGCGCATGCGTCGGCATCGCACTGGGCCTACACAACTGTTGTGCCGGTGATTGAGTAAGCACCCGGTCCGCATTGGGGGCACACGATCTGTTCAGCGAGGGCTGCTTTTAGCTGCCGCCGGGCACGCCGAAGCCGTGCCTTCACGGCGTCTTCGGTGACCCCGAGGTGCACCGCGGTCTCGGTCGTCGACAGTCCCCAGCCGAGACGAAGAACAACGACGCTGGCCTGACCCTCCGGTAGGTCCCGTATTGCCAATGCTGTTCGGCATCCGAGTATCGAAATATCAAAGACGTCCGCAGGCTCACTCCGACTGGCGAAGTTCTCGAGGATGGTGTCGGACGAGTACACCGTAGGTTTCCTCCGGCGCCTGACATCGAGACACGTATTACGCGCGACCGCAAAGATCCATGTGCCCAACGCCGAATCGCCTCGGAAACGAGGGAGACCCCTAAGGATACGTTCATTGATCTCCTGTGTCGCGTCCTCGACTTCTCCGGGCGCCAGCATCCGGTGAGCGCAGCCGAACAGCCGTCCCTCATATCGGACGAACAGCTCGCCGAGCCATCCCGGATCGTCATAAAGCGCTAGCGCCATGAGCTTTTCGTCCGAGAGCGCACTCCAGTCGGGCCTGTGTGAATTCACCATCTCGATAGTCAACCTCGGACTGTCGCCGCCGGAAAATGCCATTGTAGCGAGTGTCTGATGATCTACGACATTGTATTTAGCAAATGTTATGCTCTTCTGACCTGACGAAATACGGAGGCGATTTCGATGACAAGCACGGCCTCGACCCGGCGTCGCTCAAAACAAGACGCCGCGATACTGACCGGCGGTGTGGCGGGAGCGACCGCCTTGGCGCTGTGCTGTGGCGGAGCGTTGCTCGCGGTTGCTTTTGGGCTCGGGACCCTTGCCGCGTTCTTGATTAACCCGTGGTTTCTCATCCCGGTCGTCCTGGGCGCTGCCGTGATTGCGTACTGGCGAGCGACGAGTAAGCACACGGCGTGCGATGTCCCACCGGGCGGAGAAGAGGACCAGCGATGAGCGGGCAGCAGCAGATGAGACAGAAGCGTCAAAGGGACACGCAGCGGGACTCGCAGGACTCCAAGACTCGAACGTGGTGGTTGGGCGGGG
>CALCCX010000377.1 GCA_937900165.1 uncultured Acidimicrobiia bacterium
GGCGAACGGCCCATCGGTCACAGTCGACTGGCCGTCGCGGGTGCGCAAAGTGGTCGCCGTCGACCCATCTTGGAGCGCCTCGCCAGCGAGTGTCTCAACGCCCGCCCGCTTCTCACAAGTCTCATCGAACGCGCCGAACTTTGCGAATGTGGCCTCCTGCTCCTCGGGCGACAGCTGATCCCACGGCCCCACGTCGCCGTCCCCGGCAAGTAGCACGAAATACTTCATCGATATCTTCCTCCTTCATGGCCGGCGCCAATCACCGACAACATCATGACGCGTGAACAGGGCGAAAATCGACAGGCGACCCAAGAACCTCGACCTGCCATGCGGCGGTCTACAGGACGCCACCCACCCGATACTGACGCATCGCGCCCCATCCTCGAGGTGAGCCCCTGAAAGTGGTCCGGGTGATGTGTCCTCCCTCATCCTGATGTGCGCGGCATCGGTGACGGGGCCAGTTGCGTGCTCGCTTCAGAGCCAGGAGACGGTCGACGTAGCGGGAACACAACTGGTATGTTGTGTTGATGGTTCCGCAGTTTGTCAATGGTCGGTTGCCCCCTGGTGAGTGGCCCGCGTCTTGGGGCGAAGTCGAAGCAGCATTCGGGAACTCGGCATGGCGGACACACCTGCTCGATGGATGCCGCCGTGCGCTCACCTCGTTGAGCGCAGCGGGCTGTGGTCGGTCGTGGATCGATGGCAGTTTCGTCACCAGCAAGGCCCATCCTGGCGATATCGACTGCTGCTACGACCCGGTCGGAGTCGACCCGGCGTTGCTGCACCCGGCATTGCGGGATCTGTCGCCGGGGCGCCCAGCTCAGAAGGCCGAGTTTGGGTGTGAGTTCTTCCCGAACATCGTCGAGGCAGGATCCGGCGCCTACTTCGTGGAGTTCTTCCAACAAGATCGCGACGGTCACGCGAAGGGGATCGTCGTCATCGACCTGAACACAGAGGAGTTCAACCAATGATCAAGAACGAACGGCAATACAAGATCACCCGATCCAAGGCCGACGAGGCACGGGTCGCGATCAGCGAACTCGACAACGCCCCGCTCCCGGACGGCCTATCACCCGAGATGCGGGAATTGCAGCTGCAAGCGTTGAAGGGCACGCTCGGCGATTCCGAAACCGAGCTGGCCGACTATGACGAACTACACGACGCCACGCTGATCGAAGCAACCGGGATCGGCGAGTTCCCCACCGCATTGATCCGGGCCCGCATCGCCCGAGGCCTGACCCAGCGCGAACTGGCCGATCGCCTCGGTCTGGCTGAGCAGGCGATCCAACGGTACGAAGCCGGCAACTACGCGGGGGCGAGTTTCGCCCGTCTGGTCGAGATCGCCGAGGCTCTAGATCTGACCATTCACTACGACGTCCGCCTCGCGTCCGCGGGCTGACAAGACTGCAACAGTTCACGTCGAGAGGTCGTCACTCGGCCTCGTAGGACCGTGGTCACTGGTGAGATCGAGGTAACACAGAGGTAACGGGACAACCGCCAACAGAGGGGAGCAGAAGGCAACATCGGGGAACACCGACACGTCGACAAATGGCCCCTGACCTGCGACGATGGACGAAACTGCATGTCAACCCACCGAAACCGAAATCAGGCCCGTCGGGCTTATGACCTGAAAGTCGCCGGTTTGGGTTGGCTCACGGTGGGGTCGGGCCAGCTCGGTAGAATTCGACAAAGAAGTGGGCTGGTCCGATGAGCGCGAGCTTGTGGGGGCGCTGAGGCGGGATTGCGATCGATTCACCGGCGCCGAGTGAGCGCGGCCGGTCGGGTTGATCCTCGAAGATGAACTCGAGAGATCCTTGCGTGACACTGAGTCGACCCCAGCACCCGGCGGCAATTTGATGGGAGTCGAGTAGCGACGCGGGGACGGTGTGTTCGTCGAATTCTGGTGTAACCCGCATGAGTTCGGAACCATCGGGGACGACCGCGTCGTTCGAGTGGCTGTTCATCGGCTCTTTCCGCGTTCGGCGGGGTCAAACTTGGCTTCGGTACGCCCGGCGGAGTCGGCTGTTGGGAGGTTGGTGTTTGGCTCACCTTCGATGTCGAGGTGGGGGAGGATCCGGTCGAGCCATCGTGGTAGCCACCAGTTGGGGTCACCGACCAGGGCCATGGTGGACGGGACGAGGACCATGCGGACGATGGTGGCGTCTACTGCGACGGCGGTGGCCAGGCCGATGCCCATCATCTTGACGACGGGGTCGTCGCTGGCGACAAATCCCAAGAACACGCTGATCATTATCAACGCGGCGGCGGTGATGACTTTGGCTGTGGCGCCCAGGCCGACGACGACGCTGT
>CALCCX010000378.1 GCA_937900165.1 uncultured Acidimicrobiia bacterium
TAGCATCGTGCGATCGGTGGCCGGGACCGTTCGTCTCGTGGTGGCGGACACATTCGTCGATTCGTTGGATGCCACTGTTGCCGCGGCGGTTTCTGCGCCATCGTTGGACCGACTCGATTCCGAGGACCTGCTGGCGGCGGTGCGCGAGGTAGCGGCGACACTTGCTCGCCTTCACAGCCATTTGGGCGAAGACTTGGTCGACCAGTCTGACTTGCCCAAACGCCGCGCCTCTCGCGCCGCACCGTGGTTGTCTCGGATTGTCCCAGAGGCCGCCACACTTTTCGCGGCCCGCCTCCACCACGGCGAAGAAGCTTCTGCGAGGGGCGAGACCGTTCTCGTTCACGGTGATCTGAAGCCGGAACATTTGCTTGTCGACGGTGGGGCCTCGACGCTGATCGATCTCGACTCGTCCGGATCCGGGAGGGCGTCTTCGGATCTAGCGGCACTGGTGGTGCGACTGGAGGACTCGGCAGCGGCCGCGTTGCTGTTGGACGAATATCAAAGCCGGGCCGGCCCCCTCGATGAGTGGACCTGGAGCCGCGACTGGGCGCTTGCCTCCCTCAAATTTGCCCTGTATCACGCACAGCACCAGACGCAAGGCTGGCGTGATGCCGTCGTGAGGATCGCGGAGGCAGATCCACCGCCGCTCAGTTGAGGTGGATAGGTGTTATCAGACCTTGACGCCTCGACGGCGCATTGAGGCGAGCACGGATTCGATGCCGTCTCGGTCGATGGTCTTGATGCCCTTGGTGCTCACTCGCAGGGTCACATAGCGACGCTCGGAGGGAACCCAGTATCTCTTCTTTTGAATGTTCGGCGTCCAGCGGCGACTGGATCGCCGATGCGAGAAGGAGACCTTCTTGCCGAAGCTCGGCTTTTTCCCCGTGACTTGGCAGATGTTGGACATGGAAAACACTCGATGTGTAGGTGGGATCGGCCAGCATTGTAGCCAACCGCCTCCACTTCCCCAATATGGCGAGATGGGCTGCCTCGCCGTTTTGTACCGCGCGGCCACCAATAGCGAACGGGGTGCGTCTTGCGACGCACCCCGTTGCCTTCCCACGCTCCGCTCCGCGGTGGGAACCTTTGGTGAGGGAGGGCCGTGCATTGCCCTCCCTTTCCACTTGTGTCTTCACGAGGAGTGGGCTCCAGTCACTCCTCGTGAAGAGGGGGATACACACAGTGTTGGTGATGGGGTGCGGTAGTCAGGGGGCATCCTCGGAGACCCTTGGGTGACTAGTGCGCTCGCTATCGGCCTACGCTTCGACCATGACGGCTCTACCGGCTCGCCATCGATGGCTGCTTCAACTCACAGATATCCCGACTGCCTCGGGGAGCGAGCATTGGGTCGTCGGGTGGGTGGATCGATGGCTGAGTCGTCGCCCGGACCTGGCCAGGCGGGCCGATTCGGCTGGGAATCTGCTGTTGACCATCAGGGGCCGGAAACGGCGGCCGCCGATCGTCGCCACTGCCCACCTCGATCACCCGGCCTTTGTCGTTACCGATACTGATGGCCGAGACGTCTATGCCGAGTTTCGCGGTGGAGTGATGGCACCCTACTTCGAAAAGGCTCGAGTCGATTTGATCGACGTCGAAGGTTCCGAACACCCGGCGACCGTTGTCGAATACGACCAGAATACGGCGATGGCGAAGCTCCGGCTGGATAGAACGGCGCCGGTTGAGCCAAAGGACATAGGCCGCTGGCGGTTTCCATCTCGCCGACTCGGTATCTCCAACGGACTGCTTCGGGCCGGGGCATGCGACGACCTGGCCGGCGTGGCCGCGGCCCTCACCGCACTTGACAAGGCTCGCAAGGACCCAGCGCTGCGCCACTTCGCAGTGCTACTGACCAGGGCAGAGGAGGTCGGCTTTGTTGGCGCCATTGCGGCTGCCAAGCTCGGCACCATCCCGGATCGGGCAAAGCTTCTATCGATCGAGACGTCACGCAGCTTCGCCGATTCGCCGGTTGGCGGCGGTCCGATCGTCAGGGTCGGAGATCGCTCGACGGTTTTCGATTCTGAGCTCACCAACCGCCTCACCGAGGTTGTCAGAGCTGCCAAGATTCCTCACCAGCGCAAGCTGATGGACGGTGGGTCTTGTGAGGCCACTGCCTTTGGCGCATACGGCCTCTCGGCTACCGGACTGTGCCTGCCGCTTGGTAACTATCACAACATGGTCGACATCGATGGCGTCGTGGCGGGTGCCAGTCCGGGCAAGCTCGGGCCTGAGGTCGTCAGCCTGTCCGACTATGACGGTTTGGTGAAGTTGATGCTCGCGGCCGCTGCCCGGTTGGACACGCCAAACGAAGGCCTCACCGGTCGACTCGACGACCTCTACGACGCTCAGCGCCACATTCTCCGCCAACCCTGACTCCACCCTGAGGCAATCAGGGGAGGATCAGGGTTGTACCCAATATCGGTGAGTGTTCGGGTGGGGGACCATGTGCTCATGGAACAGGTGGTCGACCGGGCATGAACGACGACTGGGATAGGCGCGTAGAGGCCCTTGTCGAGCGTTACGGCCATGCTTGTCACGCTGTCGGCGATCCTCTTGTCGATCGCTGGCATCGCCTGGTTTGTGGTGACTGCAGTGCCGGTCGGGCCTCCGGTTCCGACCTCCAGCACCCGCTCGATTACACCTGCCGGGTCCAACTGGAGGCCGAGTCTGAAGCCAACCCGTAGTCGGAGCATCTCCGGTGGATGGGTTAGCCTCCTGCGGTGCCAAGAGTCACGGTCGGAATCTCAATTAATTCCAACCCTCCGCTGTCCAGGACGCGCGCCTTCATAAGGGCCGCAAGGGCGATGCGGCTCGATTCGGTTTGGGCTGTCGACCACTGGCTTGGGTTCTTTCCGCTGAGCATTTGGGACGAGTCGTTCTCGTGGCTGGCGGCCGAGGGTGGCAGCCCCCATGCGTATTTTGACTGGCCGACCCTGCTGGGATATGCGGCCGAGCGGGCCGGCAACCTCCAACTGGCGGTCGGTGTGACCGAGCCGATTCGCCAGCACCCCGTGCAACTCGCTCAGACCGCCATGACCCTTTCGCACATGACCAAGCGCCCTCCGATACTCGGAATCGGCTCTGGAGAGGCTGAGAACGTAGTTCCCTATGGCCTCGACTTCTCGGCGCCAGTCGGCCGTCTCGAGGAGGCGTTGGAGATCATCAGGCTTTGTTTTGAGTCCGATGGGCCATTTGACTTCGATGGCACTCACTTCAAGTTGGATCGGGCGATCCTCGATCTGAAACCGAAACCAGGCAATGAGCCCCAGGTATGGGTGGCGGCCCACGGACCTCGGATGCTGAGGTTGACTGGTCGATTCGGCGACGGCTGGTACCCGGCGATCCCGATGAAACCAGATGTCTATGCCGCCAATCTCACGACGATCCGCAACGCGGCGTCAGATTCCGACCGAGATCCGGCCCGCATCGTGCCTGGAATGTCGGCGTTCTACGTTGCTGCTCCAACGAATGTTGAGGCCAGGGAGGTATTGGACTCAGCGCCCATGCGCTTCTTGGCCTTGCTGGCGCCACACTACGTCTGGGAACGCCACGGGAAAATCCATCCGTTCGGCGAAGATTTCAGAGGCCTCATTGATTTCATTCCCCAGCACTATGACCGTGAGGTAATGCAAGCAGCCATGGCCAAGGTGCCATCTGAGGTCTTGGCCGAGACAGTGATCTGGGGCACTCCGGATGAGGTCATTGAACAGTTCGAAGATTTGGTGGCGGTTGGTCTTCGCCACGTGACTCTTTCTCCGGTCAGTGCGATGGTCTCCAAGGCCCATGCCAAATACGCCCTCAGGACGACTCTGAAGATCTCGAGGGCCCTGCACCGCATGTGATGGCGGAAAGCGGAAAACGGACATCGTTTCTCCTCTTCACAATGCGAGCGAGGACTCTTAGAGTGGTGGCTATGAGAGTTGAGGAACTTGCCTCCGAATCAGGTGTCTCGGTCGACACCATTCGTTATTACCAAGGTATGGGACTGTTGGACGCGCCGGCTCGGGACGGGCGGACTGCCCAGTACCGGCCCCTGCATCTCGACCAACTTGACGCCATCCGTCAACTGGCGGATGCAGGTTTCAGTCTCGCCCAGATCAAGCAGCTCAGCAGCGATGGGACACCCGTTCTCAAGGTGCTGGCCGATGAGATGCTCGGCAAGACGACCATGACCAAGGCCGAATTGGCGAAGGAGTCCGGCATCGCCGTACCGCTCATCGACCTGGCGGTGACCTCCGGCCTCCTGGAACCGGTTGGCGAAGGCGATGAGGCCCGGTTCCCAGATCAGGCAGTGGCGATGCTGGCAGCGGGGCGTACCTTGCTCGAGGCCGGGATTCCTTTTGATCGTCTGGCAGCTCTAGCCACCCGCCACGCCACTGGGATCGAAGATGTGGTGGAGGAGGCGATCGAGCTCTTCAGCGAATACGTGCGTCCCGGCCACCCGGACGACCCTGGTGATTTGTCGACTTTGTTCGAGCTGCTCCTCGCCCACACAACCCGGCTGGTCGCCCAGCACTTCCACCAGACGGTGGTTGCCAGAGCCCTCGAACACCTCGAGGACAGCGAAGATCGCCCCCTTCTCGATGCGTTGACGGCAACATCTTCTCGCGAGTTGATCGTTTCGACGGAGTGGCGATGACCGATGTCCTGACCCGTCTCGCAGATCGGATCGCCGTCGCTCGGTCGCGTACGGAACTCAGCGGTGAATCACGTTTCATAACGGTGACGTTGCCGGCCGGTGACGCCGACCCCCTGTGCTTGATCGATACTCAGCCGTCCAGCGACGTGGCATATTGGGATCAGCCTGACCTTGGTCTCGCAATCGCGGCAGTCGGCGCCGCCCACCGCATCGAGCCGGCCGCTGGGCCTGGCCGGTTCGACGAAGCGGCCGCAGCCCTGCGATCAATGAGGGCAAGGACGGATCAAGTGGCCCTTGAAGGGGCCGATCGTCAGGCGGTTCTTCTTGGCGGTTTTTCGTTCTTCGCCAAGCCGGAGTGGCCGGGTTTTCCAACCGGGCGGCTGACCCTGCCGGAGCTGGCCGTGATCAGACGACCCACCGGCTCCACCCTGATGGTCGCATCTGTGGTGGCCGGGGATACCAACCCAGGTGGATTGGCCGCAGAGCTGACTCAGCGCCTGGAGCGGGCGACTGCCCAGATGGGTGAGCCGATCGAGCTGGTAGAGCCAGATCATGTCGCAGCAGCCGCATACGATCTGCGTGATCCTGTCTACCTCAAGACTGTCACCGCGGCCATCGAAGCGATAGCTGCTGGCGACCTGTCGAAGGTGGTCGTTGCCCGAAGGCTCACCGTTGACCACTCTCCAGATCTGTCCCGATTCTTGGCGACCCTGCGGCACCGGTACATGAGTTGCGCAACTTTCGCTTTCCGATTTGGCGACGCCGTTTTCTGTGGTGCGACACCTGAACGGCTGGTTCGCCTCGACGGGGTGTCGATCTCCACGGCTGCGATCGCCGGCACAGCACCGAGAGGCGCCAATGAATCTCAGGATGAGGTGATCGCCGACCGGCTGCGACACGATCCCAAGGAGTTGGAAGAGCACCGGTTTGTGGTCGAAGACATCCAGAGGCGGCTTGGGCTCGCTGAGGTCACCATCGACCCGCAGGCAGCAACCAGAGTCATGCGCCTGCCCGGGCTCCAGCACCTGTACACGCCGATGGGCGGAACCGCCCCTGTCGGGACCAGCGTGCTCGACATGGTGGGTGCCCTGCACCCGACTCCGGCAGTCGCCGGGTGGCCTGGTGAGGCGGCCGAGGCTTGGATCGGGCGGCACGAGCCCATCGAACGTGGCTGGTACGCAGGCCCAGTCGGATACTGCGATCTGGCCGGGAACGGCGAGTTCAGGGTTGGCCTCAGGTCAGCCCTTATCGAACCTGGCCAGTCGACGCTCTTCGCAGGTGCAGGTGTCGTAGACGGGTCGATCCCGGAACGAGAACTAGAGGAGACCGGGCTCAAACTCGGTGCGTTGCTCGGCTCGCTGCTCGGATCATGATGGGCCAGGCGAAGGCGATCTATCAGGCCGTCGATCGATTTCTGGCAGGTCTGGTGGCCGGGGGAGTTGAGGATGTGGTGGTGTCGCCTGGCCTGCGGAGCACTCTGCTGACGCTGTCGGCGAATCGCCGACCTGATCTTCGGCTCGAAGTTGTCTTGGACGAACGGTCCGCCGGGTTTGTGGCTCTCGGTCTTGCCAAGTCCACCGCTCGACCGGTTGGCCTCATTTGCACCTCTGGTACGGCAGGCGCCAACTATTACCCCGCGATCATCGAAGCGTCACTGACCAGAGTTCCTCTGGTGGTGATGACCGCCGACCGGCCACCGGAAGCTCACGGCTGGGACGCTGCCCAGACCATCGATCAGGTCGGCCTGTTCGGCGGTCACGTCCGTGATGTGATTCGGATCCCGGTTGGTGAGTTCGATCTCGGCCTGGCGGAACGTTCGGGTCTTCGAGCAGCGACCATCGCCCGCTCAAACCCGTCAGGACCGGTCCACGTCAACTGGCCGTTCTGGGAACCTGTTGGGCCACCGCCTGAGTGGTCGGACGAGCCACCGTTCGTGACGTCAGCCCGCTCCTTCGTTCCGGCACCAGCAGTTGGGGCCGATTGGGTGGATGAGCTGGTCGATCTGGCCCGGTTCGAGAAGGGCCTGATCGTCGCCGGGCCTCGTTTGGGGTCGACTGAGAGGAGCGGAGTTGCCGCCTTTGCCGCAGCGACCGGATGGCCAGTGGCGGCCGATCCGCTGTCCCAGCTTCGGTCCGACGGCGTGCCGGGCGTATTGGCGACGGCGGCGCACCTCCTTGCGCCTGGAGTTCTCCCGGATTCGATGACGCCGGACGTGGTGGTCAGGGTCGGTGACTCTCCGACCGCCAAGTCGTTCCGTCTTTGGGTCGAGTCCCGCCGGATCGAACATTTTGTCCTGATAGATCCGGATAGGAGGTGGGCGGATCCCAGCGGCAAGTTCACGACGAGGTTTCCGGCGCCGCCCGGTGAACTGCTGACTAGGGTCGCTGCCCGTGTCGGGGCCTGCGGCGACGGAAATTGGCTGGACAAATGGGAACGGGCTGAGCGCCTCGTGGCCGAAACCATCGATTCCGAACTCGCCGAAGGGCCATTCTGCGAGGCGGCCGCTACCAGGGCGGTCCTTGGCGTTCTGGGTGCGGGCGATCCGCTTCACGTAGCATCGAGCATGCCAGTGCGTGATCTGGACATGTTCATGCCCGTGATGGAGTCTTCTCCAGCACTGACTTGCAACAGGGGCGCCAACGGCATCGACGGAACGATCTCGACGGCGGCCGGTATCGCGATCGGAGCGGAAAGACATACCACCGTGCTGGTCGGTGACCTTGCCTTCGTTCACGACCTTGGCGGTCTGGTGACCGCCACTCGTCTCGGCGTTGATCTCACGATTGTCGTGCTGGACAACGGTGGCGGAGGGATCTTCTCGCTGTTGCCGATCGCTGATCAGGCCCCTTCGTTCGAGGAGCTGTATACGACCGCCCATAGTGTGGACTTCGGATCTGCAGCAGCGATGGCTGGCGCTCGTCATAGCGAGGCGACCTCGTCGTCCGAACTGTCCAGCGCTCTTCGCGAGGCAGCAGAAGTCGGGGGTGTCAGCCTCGTCGAGGTGCCGATCGATTTGGAAACCAACGTTGCCCAGATCCGCTGGATTGGTGAACGGGTGGCCGCCGCCCTCGGAGCCTTGGGTGGCGTTTGAACTGATCGAGGCAGGCGGGGTCCGTACCAGCGTCAATCGGCAGGGCAGCGGCTCTTCTCTCATCCTGTTGCACGGATTCACTGGTTCAATCCGCTCAATGGCGGCGTTGGCCGATCGGCTCGCCCAACGGCATACCGTTGTCTCGGTTGACCTGGTGGGGCACGGGGGCAGCGCCAAGCCGCCCCAGCCATCCGCATACGACATGTCTGTTGCCGTTGGTCAGGTTCTCGCTGTGGCCTCCATGCTCGATCGACCGGCACATCTGGTCGGCTATTCGATGGGCGGCAGGGTTGCGCTTTCTGCTTTCGCGCTCGATTCAGGCCATTTCC
>CALCCX010000379.1 GCA_937900165.1 uncultured Acidimicrobiia bacterium
ATTGAGTGTCTTTCGCTGTGTTGCATGATTTTTATTTTTTTTTTTTTTTTTTTCAAGCAGAAGACGGCATACGAGATATATCAGTGTGACTGGAGTTCAGACGTGTGCTCTTCCGATCTCCTTCTGTTTGGCCTTTTCCGTCCGGAAATCTCCGGCGATCGACAGGATGAGCACGGCCGAAACGAGGAAAGTCAAAGAATCGACGAAGAATGGCAGAGACAGAGTGATGGCGATGAACACGCCGGCCAGTGGAAGACCCACGAACATGTTCATCACCATTTCCGCGCCCCCCAAGCGCCCGTTGGCGAGCTCGAGCTGTTCGGGCGCGACGACCGACGGCATGAGCGTCTGGGCTGCGTTGTCGCGCAGAACTTCGGCGGAGCCAAAAAGCAGGGCTGACCCGTACAGCATGATCAGCCACCAGAGTTGGTTGGACGGAGGGCTGGCGGTGCCGTCGGCGAGGGCAGCGGGGTCGGCGAAAGAATCAGCGCCGAATGCAATCAGGATCGCGACTCCCAAAGTGAGAGTGAAGCGGAACGAATCCATCCAACCGATCAGCTTGCGACGGTCGATGCGATCGGTGATCACTCCCGCCGGCAGGCTGAACAGCGCCCATGGAAGGCGGGTGGCGATGGCGATGCCTGCCAGGTGGAGTGGCGACCGGGTTATCGCACTGGCCAGCCACGGGTAGGCGACCAGGGCGAGCCCGTCACCAAAGTTGGAGACGACGCTGGCGGTCCACAGTCTCCAATAGTTCTTGCCGAGTGTTCGTGATGTGCCGGGGCTCTTGGACTCACTCATCGCTTGCGCCCGCCGATTCAAGGCCCAGTGACGGAAGTGTGGTCGGGAAGATGCCCGCGATCATTGCGTAGATCGTCTCGCCTTCCGGCTCCGAGGCCAGGAAGCGTTCCACAACCGCGAGCAGCTCTTGGCCAAACTCGGCGGCTCGGTCGGCTGGGATGCGCGCATAGCGCGCGGTCCTGAAGAGGTCATTGCCCTTCGTCCCCGGTCGACCTACCGCGATCGCCTCCTGAAGTGAGAAATCGGTGGCCAGACCCGCCTCGGCGAATCCCGACATCCTGAACCAGCGGGCTGTGCGTCCGTAGAAGCGCTCGGTCATGGCTCGCACCTTGCGAGTGCTGACCACGTGGAGGAGTCCTGCGTCTTCGAGGACCTTGACGTGATGGCCAATTGAACCCTTCGGACGGTCGAGTGCCTTGGCGAGTTGAGTGATCGAAGCTGCCTGATCCTGGACCAAGGTCAGAATCTTGGACCGGATCGGATCAGCGATCGCCTTGAGTGCCGCCGGTCCAATCTCGAGTTCCTCGTCCATCGGATAACGTACGGCCATTCCCGAATGTTCGATAGATCCCGACCATTTGTCTAACTGGATCGGCGGTTGTGAAGGCCAGTCACCCAAGGACTCAGGATCGCACCGTTGCCAGGTGCCGCCACCGTCGACAATTATTGAGAAAGGCCATATGCAAACGTACCGATAGAAATGTCTATGCGGAAACGAATCAACCTGTGCGCGGCCATAGCCCTCGTGGCAGTGGCTTGTGGCGGGTCTGCCGAGGCAAGTTCTGATACGGTCGCCACAACCTCGACTTCGGCCCCGAGCCCTGTGCAAACAACTACGACCGTGCCGGCCACCACGACGACCCTTGCCGAAGAGACCCAGGGTGTCGAAGAGTTCTTGGCCTACTACTACGAGACCTTCGCCGACCTCACGCTGGCCGAACCCAGTTCTCTTGGGATCGTCGAGTATGAGGGCGGATACTACGGGGCCCTAGTCGATGGCTTGGACTCCTTTGCTGAGTCCATGTCCGGCCTGAGTCCTCCTGAGGAGGCGAAACGTGAATACGCCAGGGGAGTTGCGGTTTGGGGTGAGTATGCAGATCTCCAGGGCTCAGTGGTAGGCGATTCTGCTGTCGTTGGGGAGCAATTGGACACGGTCAATGCCGAACTTCTTAGATTGAGAATCATCATTGACGGAATCGAGGTCGCTTTCAACGAAGTGGCCGCGGAGGCATTGCTCTCCTTGGACACTGACATATCGAGCTATTTGGCCAAGGGCCTCGCGCAGAGGGACTCTTTTGAGTTCCCCTTCTCACTAGCTCTCCTCGCGTTGTACGGCGGCTATCTCGATCCCCAAGACGGTCCTGACGAACTCCGCGAGGCCGCCGACTCGCTGTTGTCTGTAGCCGGGGAATGGGCGCTTCTCGACGTCCCGGACGAGATCGTGTTGCTACAGGAGGACCAGACGTTGGTGTTTGATCTGACCATCGACCTTCTCACATCGGCCGCCGACGTCATAGAGGGCGGTGAGGTGTTGGTGTATGACGATCTGGTCGCCATCTCAGAGATCGAGATCGCTGAGAAAGTCGTCAAGGCCGGCTGGGCGCAGGCAATCGCAGCAGTATTCAGCGGAGATGACGACATCCTGATTGCCTATGCCCGCAACACAGGTCCGAGACCAGGTGCCTCCGATTCCCGATCTACGGACGTTTTCGCCATAGGAGTTGGGACCTGCTTTGACGACATAGGAGTGGACACCGTCTATTCGCTGCCGGTTGTGGACTGTGCCGATCTGCACGACAACGAGGTGTTCTTCACCTTTGACATCACGGGCGGGGTCTTCCCGGGGGACGGCCCATTGGACGACCTTGCCAGCGACGGATGTTTCGAGGAGTTCGAGGGCTTTGTTGGAACGGCCTATGAGGACTCGCTGCTCTTCTTGTCGTGGCTGGTGCCGACTGAAGAGTCGTGGTTGGAGGGCGACCGAGAGATCCTCTGCTTCATCTGGCAACCTGACGAAAAATTGACCGGCACGATGAAGGACTCCAGCCTCTGACGCGATCGAACCCTGGGTATTACTCAGGGTTCCTGGGGTCGTTATGGCGACCCTGTGGGCCCCGAGTTCGCCGAATCTTTCGCCTCGGGAGGATTCTTCGTTGCCAGCGATGGCTCTGACAGATCCTCGATTTTGTTCACAAAAGGCTGGTTCGGCTCGAGATCTTTCGATTCTCGAAACGGCTCAGGGACCTGGGAGAAACCGTGCTCGTACAGGAAACACCGGCGTTTGGACGCGAGTTGAACCGCACAGAACCGACCTCCTCGGAGATACCCTGCGGAAATTCCTAGGCAACATAAACCGTTTTGACGTTGACGAACTCCTTGATGCCATGCTCGGAGAGTTCCCTGCCATATCCGCTGTCCTTGATGCCTCCGAATGGCAGCCGCTGATCAGAACGGACCAGTTCGTTGACGAAACAAGAGCCGGCTTGCAATTCCTCGGCGGCGATGCGCTCACCTCGCGCAACGTCGGCTGTGAATACCGCCGCGCCGAGTCCGAATGGGCTGTCGTTTGCCACGTAGATGGCTTCGGCTTCATCTTCAACTGGGATGATCGCAGCGACAGGACCGAACAATTCCTCATCGTAGGCCGGCATACCCTTGGCCACATCTGTCAGCAGAGTAGGTGGGTAGAAGGCTCCCGGATCATCAGGAACCACCCCTCCAAGCAGCAGCTTTGCTCCGCCGTCTACGCTCTCGAGTACTTGTTGGTGTAGTTCGTCACGCAAGTCGTATCGGGCCTGGGGTCCTATCTCGGTGTTTTCTTCGAGAGGGTCGCCCATCCTCACCCTCTTCAAGCGCGCGGCCAGTTGCGCCTCGAACTCGGCCAGTCGCGATCGCACCACCAGGAATCGTTTGGCGGCTATACAACTCTGGCCTCCGTTGATCAGCCGGCTGGTGCTGCACCGCTCGACTGCCGTCGCCATGTCGGCGTCTTCAAGGACGATATAGGGATCGCTCCCTCCCAATTCCAGGACCGTGTGTTTGAGGAACTCACCAGCTTTCGATGCGACGGCCTTGCCGGCCGGAGTACTGCCTGTGAGCGTGGCGGCTTTGACCAGCGGGTGCTCGATGACTCTGCCCACGGAGCCGCTGCCGATGAGCAGGGTGCAGAACAGGTACTCGGGAAACCCGGCGTCTCGAAAGAGTTCTTCGATCGCGAGGGCGCTCCCCGGAACGTTTGAAGCGTGCTTGAGTACGCCGGCGTTGCCTGCCATGAGTGCCGGCGCCGCGAAGCGGAACACCTGCCAGAACGGGAAATTCCAAGGCATCACCGCCAATATGACTCCGAGCGGCTGGAACGCTATGTAGCTCTTGGAGGCCTCGGTCTCGACGGGCTCGGGCTGGAGCATTGACTCGGCGTCGTCCGCGTAGTATTCACATAGCGCTGCGCATTTCTCGATCTCGGCGCGCCCCTCTCGGATTAGATCGGAAGAGCACACGTCTGAACTCCAGTCAC
>CALCCX010000380.1 GCA_937900165.1 uncultured Acidimicrobiia bacterium
GCCCACACCTACATCACCAAACGGCTCAACCAAGGACTCACCCGCAAAGAAGCCATCCGAGCACTCAAACGACACATCACCAGAACCATCTGGAAAACCCTCCACTTGACATAGGAGAGCCCAAACGACCGACTACGTCGGCCGGGGGGACAGATGTTGCCAATCTCCTCCCCCGGACGGGCGAACCCTTCGGGTTCGATAGGAACGAGCCGTACAGTTGGGGGAGGTGGCGGCGAGTCATTTTTCGCCGCCGGAGGGGGCCGTACCCACCATGAGAACCTGCTCAAGGTGCAACCCATCAGCCCACATACTTGCGCGGGTTCAGCACCCCCCTCCGTCGCCAAGGCTCCTCGTCCCCCCAACCACCTCGTAGCTCGGCGGGGCAGATACTTTGTCACAATTCGCCCCTCCGCGGTGTTTAGGTAGGTGGGAGTCGGAAGATCGGTAGCTCTTTGTCGGAGAGGTATAGGCAACTCGATCAAACGGAGCGGCAGCTCGTGCGCGATCTCTACGCACCTCTGCGCCGGTTCGCGGCCGTGGTCGGCCCACCGGAGGTCGATCCCGACGACCTGGTTCAAGAGGCCTTTCTCAGAATCCTGCGCCGTGGTTCTTTGGCGAGCCTCGAATCGCCACTCGCCTACTGCCGCAGGACCATTCTGAACCTGGCCTCCAACCAGCGGCGCGGTCTGGGGCGTCGAAGTCGAGCCATCGCCAAACTCTCCAATCCCGATCTCGACCGGGTCAGGGCCCAGTATCCGTCTGATCTTGCCGACCTGTTCGCCCTCTCGCCAGACGACCGGGCGGTGCTCTATCTGGCCGATGTCGAGGGCTACACGTTCAGCGAGATCGCAGACATGCTCGGCCGTTCAGAGGCCGTCGCTCGCCAGCGCGCCTCGAGGGCCCGCCGCCGACTCAAACAAGTTCTGACCAAGGAGGCCCGCCAATGACCGAACCCACGATGCTGGAACGCCTGGCCGAGCGAGGAAATCCCGCCGGACCCGACCACATGATCTCGCGCCTGGAGACCAATCTCGTCCGAGGCTCGGAACCTGTCGTGGCCGACGCCTCGAATGAGCAGCCGCTGCCGCGGCACCGGACGCTGCCGGCGTTCGCAGCCGGTTTGGCGGTGTTGATTGTGCTCGGCGGTGGATGGTGGCTGTTGTCCCCAGCGGACCGCGCCACGACCGGTCCAGTCGCTCAACAGCCAGATGAGGCCCGACCGGACGCTCTGGCCACAGAGTTAGCGGCCTCGCCGTTGCCTGGAGGAGTAGTGCAATGGCCAGAATTTTCGATGTCGGCCACGCTAGGAGCCCCGACCGACAACGAGCCAGGACTGCAAGGCATCGAACTGAGATGGGCGGACCCCGAAGCCTGGCGCTGGGAGGAGTGGAAGATCGACCCGGATACCCGCAACGAGACGGTCCTGGTGACGTACCAGTCCGGCGGGACTCGCTACGAGCCGTGGGGCCGCGGAGACGTTTCTACTCGACCAGCAGAGGCAGGACTGCCACTCGACTGGTTCGACGAGTCGATACCACCGGCCCTGGCCTGGGTACTGGCGCGCCCCAATGCCGACCTGCGCCCTGAACTCGTCGAGCCGGAACATCCGCTCGCCTCTGTGGCAGCGGTCGCCGGAGGCGACGGGATCACGTTCCGAATGGAATTCACTGCAGACGGAATACCTGTCCTCAGAGAAACCGACCCACCGCTCGAATCGGACTTCTGGGTGGGCCGACTCGATCAGCGTGGCGTTTCGCAGGCCGAGATCCGCACAGGGCTCCCGCCTGGATCCGAGGCAGACACCGGCCAGCGGACCAATCCCGAGGTGGTGCGAACCATCGAGGTCGACGGCATCACTGTCGAAGTCGTCGTCTCCGAGGACTGTGTCGACTACGACGTCTATTCGGAGTCCGGGACTCCGGCGGGAAGTGTCGGAGGGTGCGGTCACCCGCCCAGGCGAGAATTCGACATCCCGGGCATCGGAGGGGTGAGAGTTGACGGCCAGTGGGTACAGATCATCGACGGTGGGGCAGGACCGGAGATCGATACCGTTCGGGCCGTCTTCATGGATGGCACTGTCTTGTCTGCCCAGCCCCAAGACGGGCTCTGGCTCATGGTCAGGGTTATCGACCCACCACCGAACGACGACCCTCCCGATGTCGTTTTCGAGGCCCTCGACCAGAACGGGGATGTTCTGACAACGACAACGTTCCCCAAACCTCCCGAACGAAACGTTGAGACGTTGCAACCCGAAGAGACCGGGGGCTAAAGGCGGCTCGACGGTATTCTTTGTCGATGAGGCGGATCGCTCTGATCGCAATCATGGCTCTTGTCGCCGTCGCTTGTGGAGGCACCGACGATTCGGACTCCCGACCCAACGCACAGGCCGCTGAGGCGGGCACGCGACCTGCAATCGTGCCGATGGGCGACCCTGTCGCGGTGGGCGGTTGGGATGTGCGGGTGGTTGGTTCGCAGCTCGATCGGGGTGAAACGGGATCCAATCTGGCCGTGGTCGCCGTACAACTCTCTGCGTGGTTCTCGGGGAACGACACGTCGACTCTTGACGATGGCCTCGAACTGGCTGCGGTGGCTCTGTCCGGCAGACGGTACGCGCCAAATTTCGCCAAGTGTGACGACGGATTAGAGGTGTACAGGTCGCTGCAGCCGGACCAGTCGATCCAGGGTTTCGTTTGCTTCTTCGTGGAGTCCGCTGACGCCGCCGATCTCCTCCTCGAATTGACTGCAAGAGACAGTTCTGGCGAGCCGGTGCTCATGGAAACTATCAGCGGGACCAACGGCGGCGATGATTTCGGACCAGATGAATTGGTGGAAGCGCTGATCGACAGCGGTGTGCACGCCATCCTGGTCGACTCCCCATACGAACGTAGCGGGATGATCCCCGGTGCAACCAAAGAGTGGGTGCTGTGCCTCGACGGCCAGGACTCACAGCTCTACGAGTACGCCACCGATCAGCTCAGAGAGGCCGTGTCGGCGACGATACAGCCGAACGGCAATCCTGAGAACGGCTTCATCGATCTCTACTACGGTCGACTCATGTGGTGGGCCAAAGGCCGGGTGCTGGTCAACTACAACTTCGATGACCCAACGCTCTCAGGCAATCTGACGACCGCCCTCGGCGAGACGATCAGCCCCCAGGCGACCCGGTTCACCGATCCACCCGATCCCCTGCCGGCATCCGACCTGTGCAGCTTCGGTGACTAGGCCTCGACCAGCATGACGCCCATCATGCCCGCTATGTAATGCCCTGGAACGTGGCAGCCCATCATCACCCATCCGGGCGTCGTGAACTTCCAAGTGATTTCCGCAGTCTCACCGGCCTCCACGGCGATGGCGTTGGGATCTCCGTCCATTCCGCCCTCGTTCATGGCCATCTCCATGCCTTCCATCTCGGTGGCCGCAGCCATCATCTCGGCTTCGTGGGCGTCTTGGACGGCGGAGTCTCCAATGGTGAACTCGTGCGGCAACTCTCCGGTGTTGGTCACCCGAAAGGTGACGACGTCACCGACCTTGAAAGTCAGAGTAGAGGGGCCGAACCTGAAGTCATCGGTGGCTTCGATCTCGATGATCATCGTCGCTTCGGCTGGATCAGCAGGCTCCCCAAACCAAAAATCCTCGTCGTGGGGGTCTTCGCCCTCGTCTTCGGTCTCGGCCCCTTCGGTGTCGGAGCCTTCCCCTTCCGCCTCCACAGGGTGTTCCTCGTCCGTCGATCCCCCCTCGGCTGCCAATGCCGGTAATACCGCGTCGGCCGCGATTCTCTCCGAACCCGCAACACCACTGCCACAGGCCGCGGCAAGCAGTCCGAACCCAACGAGCAATAGAAGTCCTGTACGTCTCATGTTTCCCTTTGTTATCTGATGTTGTTGTCTTGACTTCATGATCGTGACCCGGCAACCCAACAATTAGAGCCGTCCGTCCCATCACAAAGGGTCGAGGCAAACAGTCACGACTCGCAAATCTCAGCGGCCACTAACGTATGGAGCACTCGCGCAAAAGGAGGCTTCGTCGATGGCTAGGACCGAAGGCAAGCGCCCCCCACAACCAGAGAAGAAGCCCGTTCGTCGACCGCCAGCCCTACCCACGGTCGAGGCAGGCCCCCCGCCGCGGTTTGATCGTTCTGAATTGTTGAAAAAGGCCGCCGGATATGGCGGGGGGGTTTTGGCGCTCGTCCTCGTCGTCTCCATCGCCATCGGGGTCGCCGGGGAGGACACCGAGCCCCCGGGTGGCGTGTTCGCCGTCCCCTTCGTGGGCGCCGCACACGCCCAGGGCCCGAGCGAATACGCCGGCAGATCGGAAG
>CALCCX010000381.1 GCA_937900165.1 uncultured Acidimicrobiia bacterium
CCTTCTGTCTACTGCTGGTCACCTACTTGTGTTTCTGCCTACGTTTTCTCCCTTTTGTACTTTCTTTCTTTCTCTCTTTCTTTTTCTTTTTTTTTTTTGTCTTTTTTTTTCTCTCTCTTTTCTTTTTTTTTTTTTTAATGATACGGCGACCACCGAGATCTACACTCTTTCCCTACACGACGCTCTTCCGATCTAGAACAACGGCGGCAACCGGCTGACCGGCCTCATCGATCCAGAAAGCCTGTCCGAGTTCGTCAGACGAGCGACTTCGTCTCCACCACCACTGAAGGTCGGCGGCCTCCCAAAGCCCGGCAGTGGGGTGCTCCAGCCGCACGCGTTGCAGCAGAGAAGTGCCGAGTTCGAGATAGTCGAGTCCGTCTACGACTCGCTGTCGGTATTGCATTCGAGCACGGTAGGTCGGGCGGAAGGACGGTGCGACGCATTTTCGTCGGCTTGGCCGAACGGCTGACATGATCAATGTCCGTGTAATCACGCAGCTCGATAGTTGACTCTGCGCGCCCTGTGCATGTATTATGCATGCATGCCAAACGTGCAGGTACGCAACGTTCCCGACGAAATTCATGCCGAGCTCATTCGGCGCGCCGAGCGGGCAGGAAAGTCGCTTCAGCAGTTCCTGGCGGAGAAGTTGGAGCTCATCGCGACCACGCCGACGATCGAAGAAGTCCTCGATCGCATCGAGGAACGACGCAAGGGTCGAGTCGATGCCGAGAGCGCTGTTCAAGCGGTCGGGGCCGAGCGTGCTCGTCGTTGATGCGTCCGTGGTCGCTCCGATCGTGGCGGACGGCGGTTCGGATGGCGACCGCTTGCGTGCCAGGGTTCGCGGTGAGGTCCTGTCCGCTCCAGATTTGCTACCGATCGAAGTCCTGTCGGTCCTCCGCCGTCAGCTCCGGCTCAACACGATCACTTCACCGCAGGCAAGTCTCGCGGTTGACGATCTCATGGACCTCCCCATCGAGATCTACCCGACGAAGCCACTACTGGGTAGGGCGTGGGATCTCCGGAACAACATTACGGCCTACGATGCCTGCTACGTGTCGCTGGCCGAGTCATTGAATTGCCCGCTCCTCACCGCTGATGCTCGGCTGGCCAGGGCCCCGACCGTCAGATGCGCAGTTGAGACCATTTGAACCCGAATGTCTGTGCGATCAATCATCCGCACCACCTCCAACGCAAACGCGCCGACCGCCACCTCTGACGGTTCTGAGGCCGGATCAGTCCCTCAGTGAGCGTCGATCAGGAATCGGTCGATTGTGTCGATCACTGCGTCCGGGGCTTCGCTCATTATCGAATGGCCTACTCCTGGGAGGGTGACGGTGGTGGCGTTGGCGAACCCGGCGGTGAGGGCCGGCACAGAGGCGGGGCGGGTCATCAGGTCTCGTTCGCCGACCAACAGCAGGGTGGGTGCTTTGACGTGCCGGGCCGCCTCTATGGCACGGTCGTAGTTGGCGCAGGCCGCCAGGTCTGAGGCCAGAACGCCTGGTTGGGAGCGTTCGAGTAGGCGGAGCTGGCCGCCCGAGAGCCAGGCGCCAGGTGTGGCGTGGCCTCCAACCTGGGCTCGACGTGACACCGACCACCCGGTGATCAACTCGTAGGCGAGGTGATCGTCAGCTTTGGCCGCGGCCAGAAGATCAGGGTGGACAGCCATCGCCGATGATGGACCCAGCAGGCATAGCGCAGTCAACGGCCGGCGGGATGCGAACTCGATGGCGATCAGCGAGCCCATCGAATGGCCGACCAGCGTTACGTCGTCTGCACCGAGCGGATCGAGCAGCAGTTCGAGCCAATCGGCGTATCCGGCAACGGAGTCGGGCGGCGGGCCATCCGAGCCGCCATGCCCTGGCAGATCGACTGCGCACACCCAGTAGCCGTGATGGGCGAAGTAGCGGGTCTGGAGCTGCCAGACGGTCTGGTCGTTGCCGGCTCCATGCACGAAGACCATCAGTGGCAGGTCAGGGTCTGGTTCCTTGCCGCCGGTGGTGAAATGGACCCGACGATCGTCGATCGTGATCTCCATGTCAGCTCCTCTGCGAGGCGCGCAGTCCGGCGCCCAGATCGGCGATGAGGTCGTGGGTGCTTTCGAGGCCAATCGAAAGGCGCACCAGGTCTTCGCCGACTCCGACGGCCGCCAATTGCTCAGGAGTCATCGTGGCGTGGGTGGTCGAGGCTGGGTGGATGACCAAAGACTTGGCGTCTCCGACGTTGGCGAGGTGTGAGAACAATTCGAGGCGTTCGATGAATCGGCGGCCCGCCTCCCGGTCTCCGACGATGCCGAACGAAAGGATCGCCCCAGCCCCCTTTGGCAGCAGACGGGCTGCCCGATCATGGTCTGGATGGTCCGGCAACTCCGGGTAGGTGATCCAGGCCACTGCGGGATGAGCGGCCAGAAACTCCACCACAGCCCGAGCGTTGGCCACGTGGCGCTCCATCCGCACCGCGAGCGTCTCGATGCCCTGGAGGATGTAGAAGGCGTTCTGGGGAGCCAGGGGAGCACCGAAATCACGCAGACCCTCGACCCGAGCCCGGGTGATGAAGGCCTGGGGCCCGAACTCCTCGGCGAAACGCAGACCGTGATAGCTCGGATAGGGTTCGGTCAGGGTGGGGAAGCGCCCAGACGCCTCCCAGTCGAATGTGCCGCCGTCGACCAATGCCCCGCCGACGGCCAGGCCGTGGCCGCCCATGAACTTTGTGATGGAGTGCTGCACCAGATCCACGCCCCAGTCGAAGGGACGGAAGAGGTGTGGGGTGGCAAAGGTGTTGTCGAGCATCATCGGGATGCCGGCCTCGTGAGCGATCTCGGCAACCGCCTCGACGTCCATTACTTCGAGGCCTGGATTACCAAGCGTCTCGCCGAACACGAGGCCGGTCTCGGGTCGGATCGCCGCCCGGAAACCGTCGGTGTCCCGCGGCGCGACCAGCGTGGTGGTGACTCCGAACCGGGGGAGGGTCTGCATGAAGAGGTTGTTGGATCCACCGTACAGCGACGATGAGGCAACGATGTGGCCACCCGCGCCCATCAGGGTCGCCACCCCCAACCACAGGGCGGCCATCCCGCTGGCGGTGGCGATGGTTCCGACCCCACCTTCCAGCGCGGCGATCCGCTCCTCGAGCACGGCCACCGTTGGGTTGGAGATCCTGCTGTAGATGTGGCCCTGACGTTCGAGGTTGAACAATCCTGCCGCGTGGTCGACGTCCCGGAATACGTATGACGTGGTCTGCGTGGATGGCACCGTCAAGCTGTCGGTCAACGGCAAGTTTGTGAATGGAGTCCGACAGTCCTCAGTAAAAAAGGGCTATCTCTGTCTGGAGTCCGAAGGGGCCGAGATTCATTTCCGTAAAGTAAGCATTCTGGAATTGCCGCCAGGTGTCATTGACAAGTGACGAGTGGCAAGTGCTCAAGCCCCCAAGCCGCCGACTTGTCGGCTGTCGAGTAGCTCCCGATGAATCTTCCGTTTCCTGAAGGTGCTCAGTGATTGCTATCCGTCCCATGACCAGCAGCGATCTTTCGTTCTGTGGGATATTGTCTGAACAAGCAGGATGGAACCAGACGGATGCCGACTGGCGGCGGTTTTTGATACTCGAGCCTGACGGCTGTTTTGTTGCCGAACTCGACGGCCAGCCTGTGGGTACGGTGACGACTTGCGTGTTTGATCAAGTAGGTTGGATTGGGATGATGCTGGTCGACCCCAATGCGCGTAGCCAGGGCGTTGGGCGAGCTATGATGACCCGCGCGATTCAGTATCTGGAGAGCCAACCGACTGGCACGATCCGTCTTGACGCGACACCCATGGGCGAGCCGTTGTACACGTCGCTCGGATTCATACCTCAATACCAACTAACGCGTTTTGCTGGCAAGGTTGAAAATCCCGATGAAAAAAAGCAGATCGAGCATTGTCAGAATTTCGATTGGAATCAGATTACGGTATTTGATGAAGCACTAATTGGTTATAGTCGTCAGAAGCTCTTTCGTCGGTTTAGCTCGGA
>CALCCX010000382.1 GCA_937900165.1 uncultured Acidimicrobiia bacterium
AGTGGTTGTATTTTTTTTTTTAATGATACGGCGACCACCGAGATCTACACTCTTTCCCTACACGACGCTCTTCCGATCTGGTCGGCGACATCGCCGCCGTGACCGCCCAGCGCTCGACGGTGAAATCTACCCGAAAAGTCGGCGTCGAGGGAGAGCTGGCGAAGATCACAGTGCCGGACACCATGGCTGCGCTGTTGAGGTTCGAGTCAGGGGCCAGTGGGACCATTGAGGCCTCTTGGATGGCAGCAGGCCACAAACACACGATCGAGGCGGAGGTGTTCGGCACCAGGGGCTCGATCTCCGTTGATTTTGAGCGACTCAACGAGCTGCGTCTCTATTCGCCGGACCAACAACGAGGCAGGGAGGGATTCACCACGGTGCTCGCCGGTCCCGCCCACGGAGACTTTGGGTCATTCATACCTGCCCCAGGCCACCAGCTCGGATTCAACGATCTCAAGACGATCGAGATCCGCGACCTGCTCGTCGGCCTCGATCCGGCGAAACCTCCCCCATGGCCCGATTTCGAGGAAGCCTGGCAGGTTCAACGTACGGTCGACGCCATCGTCCAGTCGACCACAAATGGCTCATGGATCGCGCTCAACGACGTCTAGTTGGTGACGGACAACGGGAACGGAACGGTTCAGGATTCGGATTACCGCTGGTCCGTCTCGATTTTCCTCGACAAGGTCGAATAGGCTTCACCGAGAGGGATGAATGACTGGCACCCAGTGGACGTCTTCATCTCCCTACTTGCTCTACAGAGCTTGAGGTGGGCCGCCATTTGCCCGCCGGACCTCACTGACCAATTCTCCATCGCGATCGAGATTGCATTCCTTTCACATCCGCCAAACTCGACAGACTGGACGGAAGCCAGCATGGCTGCTTCGTTTTCTGGTGTGGGAAACTCGTCTACGACCCTTCCTCCTACACGGGATTGGATGGTCGGCACAACTGCGTCGATGAAGAATCCCAAAAAGCCGGATCTCAGCTCGAACGGCGGATTTGCCGCGCTCGTGCCAACCTGCTCGTGTTCGAGGTCGGCGATGAAGCCTTCCAACGCCAGGTGAATGAGTTCTCTTTCCCGCTGGTTGAGTGGAATCGTTACCCGTAGGCTCGGGTCAAAGCCGAAAGCCTCCTCGCAAGGTGACGATGCCTCCCCCCACAGCGAGTCGGTCAATTCCTGATCGACGTCTGCCGACGCCTGACGAATAGGCCAGAAACCGGTACCTATCACCAAGGTGAGCGCCAGCAGCAAGCTCACCCCGACTACCACTCGTTGCGTGTTCCTCATAGCCTTCTCCTTGTCGCCGCGCCTCCATCGAGGCGCCATTGCTCGTCCTTCGCTTGCTCGGCCACTGCCTCGATGCTGTGTAGGGCGGTCCGCCCGTGTTGGTGCCGCGCCAGGACCCGGTTGGTCAGCCGACAAGTTCCAGTTGCTTGGCCATTGATGCTGTATCCCAATAGGACAAGATCGAGCGGATCTTGCCGTCTGAGAAGTCGAACCGGAAGGCGCCTTGGGTGAGGTAGCTCTTTCCGGTTGGCTGCTTCGGCCCCATTGGTCCTTCCATGGTTCCGCCATGGGAGATCTCGGCGAAAAGCGTGTCTCCTTCTGCGGTCAGGTCAACGGCGTCCATACGGAAGTTGGGGAATGCGTTGTAGATGGTCTGCCAGTGGTGCCGCGCTTCGTCCTTGCCCTTGGCCGCCGGCATGTCAGCTCCCGCCGCGCTCTGGATGGTGATGTCGTCGGTGAGGAACGTCACCAACCTGTCGAGGTCGTGGGCTCGGTGTGCTTCGATCCACCTCGTGAATGTGTCGGCGTTCTGTTTGCTACCCATGATTTGCTCCCTTCTCGTTCCAAATCGGTAGGTGCCAATTACCTTACTTATAAATTACTTATTTGTCGACTACTTTTTTTCGTATTAGTCAATCTCCGGCAATCAGCTATCCTGGGTGTCATGACAGAGAATCCCGAACCTGAAATTCTCGACGCTTGGCGCGGAGTCTTGTTCACCCAGGCCAGGGTTGTGCAAGGGCTCGAAGCCGACATGCTTGAACAACACGGTCTGCCCATCACGTGGTTCGATCTGCTGAGCCGACTCTCGGATGCGCCGCATCAGCGGATGCGGATGCACGAACTCGAAGAAGCGTCGATTTTCACACGGAGCGGGATCACCGCTCTCGCCGACCGACTCGAAAACGCCGGCCTCGTTCGCCGGGAACGATCAGCCGAGGATCGTCGTGGCGTCTACCTGGCGATAACCGAAGCCGGCTTGGACAAATTCGCCGAGGTCTGGCCCGACCACAAGCGCAGCATCCAGAACCACTTCGGTCAGTATCTCAACGCTGAAGATGCCCAAGCACTGAGCACGGCCACCAAAAAGATCCTCAACCCCAACGCCGAGTGACACCCAGGTCGTAGTGAGTACTTGCCGGGCTCGACCCGATTCCTGGCGAGATGTCAGGCATCAGCATCGCCGGCCTGGACGAGCAGCGAGCACGTCTGCTATCGGCGGCTCTGTTCATATCGGCTGGCAAGTTCTCGGTAATGGGCGGCTTCGACGACTTGGCCGGTCCCGACGTGATGACCTTGGATCCGGTAGCCATCGTGGAGAGAGCCATTGCGGGCAGCCACACAGTTGGGCCCTATCCGAGTCCATCGTAGGCCATGCGTTCCAACGATATCCCTGCCAGTTTCAGCCGTATGGTCGAGAAGCTGGCAGTAGCCGAGGCGCGCCGGTCCCTTTCGTGCCTGGCTAGTCGGTTTGTTCTTTCGAGACCAGCGATTAGAGCCGACTCGGGGCGGAGAGGAGCACACTGAGTGTGGCAACGATGGCAGCCTCGAATTTCTAGTCATCAGCGAACGTACGACTCAACTCGTAGCAAACGAATGCGGTCGCGAACGCTGCCCGCCTTGCCTCATCCCAGCCTCTCAACGGGATACCCTTGCCTGTCTCGTCTCGGATGTGGTTGAGTCGGTGGTTAAGTTGTAATGCGTTGCTTGCGACCGCTACAAGACTCTCAAGCAACGCTGCTGCACGGCGTTGCACATAGCGATTGAGATCACCCAAAAGGGTCTCTAGTTGAGAGATCGGCTGTTCACTGGGTGCAGACGACGTGCCTGCCAGGTCGTTGCCAGATCCATAAGCGCTTTGCGCGCAAGTGGTCGCCAATCTCGGAGATCGTCTGATCGTCCGTAGCGTCTGACCAAAGCAATCCAAACGCCTTGAGGAGGTGGTGTGACGATCCCGGATGACGCTCCGCGAATGCCGGACTATCAGTCAGCCGACGTACCGCCTCTTCCACCTGCGACACCGATCCGCCGAGCGAACTCATCTGCCAACGGTAGAAATGGAGGCCGTCGCCACTCACGCGATAGGTCGGGTCTCCGCTGCTCGAATATGAGACGTGCAGAAGTCCGTATACCGAGAGGTCTTCCAAGGCTCCCCCATCGAAGTCGTCCCAAGATCTTGAGACGTCGTTGGCTCGAAAATCATGCCGGTCCCGGCCAGCGAGTCCACACGGAAGAATTTGCGCTCGCCTGAACCTGCGTCGAGGTGGGCGGTGACCATCTCCCGAAACATATCGCGGGCCTCGCTGGTCAACCGGTTCTGGAGTTCTTGGTAGCTGATGCTGTTCACGTTGATTGCGCCTTGGATTCTTCAGGAGACTAGGCGACAGATCAGACAGGAATGGCCCAGGTTGAAACTCGCACTCAGTCAAAAATCTGCATTTCCGACGACGATCGGCATCCCTACGATTAGTGGCACGCCGGGGAGTAGGTCGATCGCGCCGGTTCTGAGAATGCCATCGGCTAGATCCCGACGGAGGCAATCGATGACGCTGGCACGCTGAAGCCAGACGACAGCCCGCCGTAGCCGCCAGTGCGGCACGCGGACCCACACGGAAACCGCCCGCCACGGGAACACCCCACCCAGCCCCTCATGGCTTTGACTCCGGTTGCGGCGGGCCATCTCCTTCCGGCCGTGCTCATGCCCTTCTTTTC
>CALCCX010000383.1 GCA_937900165.1 uncultured Acidimicrobiia bacterium
CGGGCACGTTGCGGGTGGCCAGGTCCATGTTCACCAGGTCAGGGCGCAGGTGGAGCATCACAGACGTTTCCTCATAACCACCGTGGATGCCCATCCCGAGTTCGGATTCGGGTGAAGCGCCACCCTGGTCCGGGGGCACGAAAGGGTGCAATAGGAAGGTCTGAAGGCCGTGGGCGAGGCGCACCTCTCGCAAGGCGACGCTGAGCAGGGCGCTGTTGCCCCCGTGTCCATTCAGGAAGACCAGCTTGCGGGCGCCGGTGGTCGCCACTGATCTGGCGATATCGTCGACCATGGCCAGAAGGGTGGTGGCCGAGACCCAGAGGGTGCCCGGCGACCAGGCATGTTCGTTTGATTTGCCCACCGGCTGGCTTGGGAGGAGCCAGAGATCGAGCTCCTCGCCGAACTGCTCGGCGACCCGAGCAGCGGCGGCGTCGGCGACCAGGTGATCGACGGCCAGGGGTAGGTGAGGACCGTGTTGTTCGATCGCTCCGATCGGTTGGATGATGATCGAAGACGAGGTGATTTGCTCCGAAATCTGAGGTGCAGTGAGCTCGGCAAGTCGTCGCATGACAACACGATAGATAGATCCGCGGTCAGCGACTCTTGCACCACGACCTCGTGCTGCATCTCAGACTTGACGATGTGTGAGGGCCCCCTCGAGGCCATTTGGCTGGAGGCCGTCACGGATAGCGGATGGCGGACAGCGGATAACGGATCTCGTTGGTACGGTGCGAGCGTGGCAGATCTGACAATCCGAGGAGCGGCGCTCACCTGGACACCGGGAGGAGAAGCCAACGGTAGAGATCTGGCCATCGTGGACGGGGTGTTCGCCGATCAACCGGCACCGGAGTCTCCGGTGCTCGATGTCACCGGATGCGCGGTGATTCCAGGTCTCGTCAACGCCCATCATCACCTGCTTCAGTCGGCCTTCCGAACTCTGCCCGGTACCCGCAACGTGGCGATGTCCGAATGGCTTGGCGTGATGGCCGCCGCCTATCGGTCGGTCGGCGTCGATCCTGACCTGACCCGCGCCGCGGCCCGGGTCGGCATCGTCGAAGGGCTCTTGGCAGGAGTGACGACGGTGGCCGATCACCACCTCACCTGGCCAGAAGGTGTCGATCCGCTGGAGCTTGCAGACGCAACGATCTCCGCTGCCCTCGAGCTCGGTGGCCGGGTGGTCTTCGTGAGAGGAACCGCCGGGGATGCCGCTACTCCCGCGGCCACCAGCACCGCCGCGATGGCGCAACGCTGGGGAGCGGTGAGCGCTGACGGAATGGTGCAGATCGCCACCGGGCCCGCCGGGGTGCACAGCGATGAGGAGGCCACCTTTATGGAACTCGGCGAGGTGGCTGCCGAGTTCGGTCTGGCAAGGCGAACCCAGGCCAACGAACAGGTCGATGTGGTCAGGGCGGCCGCCAAATACGGCGCAAGACCGATCGGACTGCTGGACCGCTGGGGCTGGTTGGAACCGGGGGTCACAGTCGCTCACCTCTGCGAGATCACGGAGGACGAGCGCGCCCTGGTCGCCGAGCGAGGGGTGGCAGCCACCCACGCCCCCGGCTGTGATGTGGCGATGGGATGGGGGGTCGCAGAGGTGGGGGAGATGCTTGCCCTCGGAATCGAAGTGGGCCTAGGTACCAGCGGAGGGGGCTCGAACGACGCGGGTCACCTACTTGCGGATGCCCGGTTGGCCATGCAGGTGTCAGGTTTGACGAAGGTTGCGATTACCGCTCAACAAGCGTTGACCATGGCAACGGCTGGGTCGGCTTCGGGCCTGGGCAGGCCGGAGCTTGGCAACCTGGGACTAGGTAGTGCAGGCGATCTGATTGCGTACGACATCACTGGACCCGCAGATGCCGGAGTCAACGATCCCCTGGCCGGCCTGCTCTGGGCCGACCCAGGGCGTAAACCCCGCCATGTGGTCGTCGCCGGCCAGGGGATCGTCAAAGATTGGGAGCTGACCACCGAGGATGCTGAGGATGTGGCTGCGATCCTCACCGAGTTGCTGGCGGATCGCCGCTCGTGACGCGCCATGACGTCGTCGTCATCGGGGCCGGCCACAACGGACTTATTTGTGCTGCCTATCTGGCCAAGGCCGGGTTGGACACACTGCTGGTCGAGGCCCGTGATTCCGTCGGTGGATGCGCCTCCACAGTGGACGCGGTTGGCGCCAGGGTCAACATCTGCAACTGCGATCACCTGATGGTGAGGGCCACCCCAATCGTCGACGAGCTCGATCTGGCAACCCATGGTCTGGGCTACTTGGACGTGGACCCCGCTCTGCTCGCCCTGACCTGGGATGGAGATGCGCCGTGGTTCCTGTTCTCGGATCCGGATCGGACTCTTGCCTGGCTGGCCAAGACCTACCCGAGCCAGGTGCCCGCCTACCGTGCCTATTTGGCCGATTCGAAGGCGGCGGCGCGCTTGGTCGTATCGTTGTCGGCGGGGCGGGCCGGCCTGCGTTCGATCCTTGGCACCGTGGTGGCAGCCGGTGGGCGAGGGGCTCGTCGCCTCTTGTCGTGGAGTCGCCGCTCCGCTCTTGACGTGTTGGCTTCCTATTTTGATGAAGAACCACTGCTGTTGCCTGCGCTGGTAACGGGGCCGACTGTGTGGGGGCTTGATCCAGACGCCGAGGGCACCGGCCTCGCCGCCCTCGGATACGCGGTGCGTCATCAGCTCACGGTCGGCCGCCCGGTTGGAGGCAGCGGGGCGCTGACCGATGCGGTGCGCTCCGCGTTAGAGGGGGCAGGCGGCGTGGTGCGTTGCTCGAGCCGGGTGGTGGGCGTCGAGCGGTCGGACGACGGGTGGATCGTCAAGACAACTGGAGCCACCTGCGAGGCGAGGGCGGTCGTTGGTGCCTGTGACCCTCGTACGGTGCGGACCGACTTCCTGGGAGAGGTCGACCCGACACCGGAGCCAGATGGCTTCGAGTCGAAGATTGACGCGGTGCTGACGGAGCGGCCCCGCTACCTGGCACTGGAGGGCCTCGACCTGGGCGGGGTCGACCCGCTGGTGCCAACCGCGGTCGTGTCTCCAACCCTGAGCGAGTTGATGGCCGCCTGTAAGGAGCGGCGTCAGGGGAGGGTGGTTGAGAGGCCGATGCTGTTGGTCAACCTGCCTTCTGTGCTCGACGAGACCATGAGAGTCGGGGAATCGGGCCACGTCCTGTCCCTTGAGGTGTTGTGGACGCCGTACTCTTTACAGGGAGGCTGGCCAGGCTCAAACGAGCCGCAGAGATGGCTTGATCAATACGCCACGCTGGTGCAAACGGGTTTCACCGACACCATCCAGGCCTGGCGGGCCATGACGCCGCCTGACTACGAGGAGCAGTTCGGGATGCGCCGGGGATATGCACCCTCATTTCCGGGCACATCGGTCGATGCAATGCTCAGTCGGCCGCGGGCCTTGGCCCGCTACCGAGCCGACCAGCCAGGCCTCTATTTCACGGGCGCCGCCACGTACCCAGGCGCCGGCATCTGGGGCGCCTCCGGCCGCAACGCCGCAGCCGCAATCATCTCCGACCTGTCTTGAGGGGCCGTTCACAGGGCGCCGATTGTGCGCCTTTCAGCTCAACTACGGGCATCTGTCGTCCAGCCGGAGACCCGACCCCCAGATCGATCTAACTCATAACCCGAAGGTCGCGGGGTTCGAATCCTGTTCCCGCCACCGAATAGCCCTGGTCCCAGTACATCTGGGTCTGGAGCGCTGAATGTCTGGCTGATCAGGTCGGGATGGTGCGGGAGCGGTCGTGTTCTCCTCGACACCTGACCGCCGTTTCAGAATCCGACCCGTTTCACCGGCGCCGAAACGTAGCCGACTCCACTGAGGGCGGATCCGTGGTCCGACCGCTCGGTTGCCGCTATTGGCTGACGAGTTCGATCAGATCGCGGGCGTAGCCGGTCATCACCGTCGCGACCGTGGTCCCATCGACGATGCCGGCGAGGGCTTGGGTGGCGAGTTCGATTCCCGGGCTCCGCGGTGTGGCGAACAGTTCGCGCACGTAGTCAAGGGCGCGCTGGGTTGTCTCCGCGGACCGGTCGTCTCCGAGCAGCAGAGTCGTTGTATGGGCCATATCAGCGACACTGGTCGCATCTAAGAGGCGGTAGATGTCGCCCGCGTCTTTGGCGATGAGGCGTTCGGGGGTTCTGAGGCGTTCGCCGAGCTTGTGGGTCTTGGCGACCAATAGAGCCGCGGCTCCGGCGACGTTGACGGCATTTCGGCGACTGTCTCCGTCTTCGAGCGATGTGATCTCGAATGGATCGAAGTCGACGACCGCGCCTTCGACACCGTCGCTCTTGCGGGCAGCCGTCTTGCCGTGGCCGCCGGGAAGTCGAGCGCCTCGGCGTCCGGCCTTGGGCGCGAGCTGGGCGGGGACGATGAGATCGACCGGCACACTCACCTCGTCCTCGAAGCCAGGGCGCTGGAGTCGTCGTTGCCAGATTCCGGGCTCTCCAGGAAGCTCAAAGCCGGCCGCCGCCATGGCATCGCCGAGAAGAGGGATATCGGCAAGCTGGTCAGGGTCGATGACGAGATCAGCGTCGGTGGTGAAGGGCTGGTAGGTCGGTAGCCTGCCCTCAGTACGCAGGTACACGGCTTGGGCCCCGATCAGCACAACCG
>CALCCX010000384.1 GCA_937900165.1 uncultured Acidimicrobiia bacterium
GAAAAAGTCATTAGTCTGTTTTTATTTTTTTCTGTTTTTTTTTTTTTCAAGCAGAAGACGGCATACGAGATATATCAGTGTGACTGGAGTTCAGACGTGTGCTCTTCCGATCTCTATGTGTGGCCCTCCGGACTCAACCTATATTTCGCCACCTCAAACATGTTTCGCACCGGACAACAACTTTTGATTTTCAAGATTGATGGGCGACCAGAGCCGCCAAGCGCGGCGAGCGAGCCCGTTGAGGACCCTGAGGCGGAGGCGCCAAAGAAGCAGCCGAAGCCTCAAGGGTCCGCAAAGAAAAGAAACCGTCGTAGGAGGAGATAGACGGTGGAATTCGTAGAAGTTCAAGCACGAACAATAGACAAGGCTGTCGCCGCCGGACTCGAGGAACTCGGAATCGGTGAGCGCAGTGACGCAGAGATCGAGGTCCTGCAAGAACCCGACAAGGGATTCTTGGGGATGGGTCGAACCGATGCAATAGTGAGGGTAAGAGTAAAACCAAAACCAAAGCGGCGCAGACGCCGGCGGGGTAAGGGTGAAGGCGAACCGTCAACGGGTCGAGAATCCCGAGCCAGCGGGCGGAGCGGAACATCCCGGTCTGGCGGCGGCTCGAACCGTAACCGCGAGGGAGGTGGCCGGGAAACGGGGGGTTCCGCGGGGGGCGGAGACCGCCAAAGAGCAAGGTCTGGTGCACGCTCGGGTGGCGAAAACAAAAAGTCTGGACGAGGTCCTGACCGGGGGGGCAATAACCGAGGCAAGGAGAGGGCACCAGTGTCCGACATGGAGACGCCGGAGAAGGACATCAACGAACAGGCCGAAGTGGTCAGGGAGTTTCTGGTCGGGTTGCTTGACGCCTTTGGCCTTGAAGGTGAAGTGGACGTCTCGGTTGATGGCAGCTTTATCCTGGCCGACATCGACGGCGAACAGAGCGAAGCGCTGATCGGCCCGAACGCCAGTATTCTGCAGTCAATTCATGAGCTGACGAAGACTGTGGTCCAGAGACGCACCCAAGCGGGAGCCCGCCTCCGCCTCGACATTGGAGGCTATGCGGAGAGAAGGCGGGAAGCCTTGACGATCTTCGCCGGGCGCCTCGTCGAGCAGGTCCTGAGCGAGGGGGAAGAGATAATGCTCGAACCGATGACGCCGCCTGATCGCAAAGTGGTCCATGACGCGGTGGCCGCTCTCGAAGGTGTGCACTCGTTCTCTGAAGGTAGGGAACCGCGTCGGTCTGTAGTCATTGCGCCGGACTGAAGGAAGCCGGGATCGGTCGAATGTTCGGCAGGGGGATGTTTCATATGAAACATCCCCCTGCTTGGTTTTGTCCCAACGACATTGTTTCACGTGAAACAACTGGCGGAGGACGCTCGAAGCCTTGAATCCGCGCCTAGTGTTAACAACTGAGTACCACGAAAATCTGGCTGCCTGTAGACAGAAGGATCGATCATCAGCTCGACTCTCGATTTCGGCAAGGCATTTGACGCGCAACTGAGCTCTGGTCAACTCGCGAGCCTGGCGCGCTACCAATCTTGGTTGTCCGAAGAGGCTTTGGTCGCCGGGGCCATTGGTCCAAACGAACTCCCCCGAATCATGGATCGCCACCTCACCGACAGCCTCGAGTATGCTCGTTTCCTTCCGAGAAATGCCTGTCTCGTAATGGACATAGGCAGTGGTGCTGGGCTTCCGGGCATTCCCCTTGCCATCGCCCTACCAGACGTCAGGTTCGTTCTCAGCGACCGATCGGCCCGCCGAGTGGACCTGCTCGAAAGAGCGGTTCGAGTCATTGGTCTCGAGAACGCCGAGGTAGTCAGACGGGACCTACACTCGCTTGACGGAGAAGTCGAACTAGCGGTAGCCAGGGCGGTTCTGCAACCCGCGCAATGGCTCGATGTTGCGCTCAAGGCACTGATTCCGGGTGGGATCCTCGTTGTCGGAGTCGGTCATGGATCGGAGACCCCGCAGTCGTCCACAGGAGTCTTGGTGGAGCGCCATGACTTCGAGTCCGGGGTCCTTGACCGTTCGGCCACAATCCTTACAATACAGAAGTGTGACGGATAGAAAAGCCACAGTGGTGGCGATCGCTAACCAAAAGGGTGGTGTCGGCAAGTCGACTACCGCCATCAACCTGGGCGCCGCCGTGGCTGCTGCGGACCGAAGGGTGTTGTTGGTGGACCTTGATCCGCAGGGAAATACGACTTCGGGCTTGGGCGTCGACCGCAGCACGCTTGAACTCAGCATCTACGATGCTCTGTTGAGCGACCAGATGCTGGAGGACATGACCGAGGCCACCGGTGTTCGCAACCTTTTTCTAGTGCCTGCCACGATCGATTTGGCTGGCGCGGAAATCGAGCTGGTCGCGGTTTTCTCGAGAGAGAACCGGCTTTCGGCTGCTCTCGACGGCGTCTTAGACGACTACGACTACATCTTTATCGACTGTCCGCCGAGCCTGGGCCTACTCACGGTCAACGGTCTGGCAGCAGCTGACGAGGTCCTGATCCCGATCCAGTGCGAATACTACGCATTGGAGGGTGTCAGCCTCTTGATCCGCAATGTGGAGTTGGTAAGTCAGAACCTCAACTCGAGGGTCCATGTTGCCGGGGTGTT
>CALCCX010000385.1 GCA_937900165.1 uncultured Acidimicrobiia bacterium
GGTGTGTTTTTTTTTTTTTTTTATGTTGTATTTTTTTTTTTCAAGCAGAAGACGGCATACGAGATATATCAGTGTGACTGGAGTTCAGACGTGTGCTCTTCCGATCTAAAAGAACGCCGTCCGAAGGCTCTCCTTGACCGTCGGTTCGGATTGCACGCCAGAGCGGCTGGTCGGCATTCTCGAGCACGCCGATTTCCTGTCAGGGGCCACCGACACCGGCTTCCTGGACCGCCATCCTCCGAGTGAGCTTTGCGCCTCGGACGACGACCGACAAGTGGTGATTGCTCATGCGGTGGCTGCCGCGTTGGCCGGTCAGGCCAGAAACCGGGCCGACGCAACGGCGCTCACGACCCTGCCGAGCGGCTGGCGCAACAACGCCTCGCAACTAAATACGACCACCTTCGACTCAGGGGAGACCGCCATCGAGGTGGGCTACCGGCTGAACGAGGACGTGGTCGAGCTATCGATCAACGGTAGCCCCGGCGATCCGGCGTTTCTGTTCGAGGCCAAGGCCAATCTGGTCGACCTCGAATGGCGAGGGATCAGGCGCACGTACCTGGTAGCACATCACGATCATGCGGTGTACGTCGACTCGCCGCTCGGATCCACCGCGCTCATCGAACGGCCGGTGCTCCCGGTTCCTGAGATCGATGTGGAACCAGGGTCGCTGCTAGCCCCGATGCCTGGCAAGGTGGTTCGGGTGCTGGCCGGGGTCGGTGATGAAGTCTCCGCCGGCCAGCCGCTGGTAGTGATCGAAGCGATGAAGATGGAGCACTCCGTCGACGCGCCCGCAGATGGCCGGGTCGCCGCGATGCCCGTCTCCGAAGGCGACCAGGTCGACACCGGCCAAACCCTCACGGTCTTAGAGGACAGCGCTACATCCTGAGTCGGTTGGCCAACCGCATTCCCTTCGGTAGCACAGCGTGCTACACTGCCGTTATGAGCAGAGAGATCACGCAGCGAGAACTGCGAAACGACAGCGGCAAGATAATGCGCGCGCTCGACGAAGGTGAAACCTTCACGGTTACACGAAACGGTGTGCCCGTCGGAGAGCTCACTCCCTTGCGTCGGCACCGATACCTCCCTGCGGAGACCGCCGTGGAACTCTTCCGCACCGCCCCCAAGATCGACTACGACTCCCTACGAGCCGATCTCGACGCAGCTGCCAGCCAAGATCCCGCGCCTCGTGGCTGATCCGAACCGGCCGGAGCGTGGATTGCTCGACACCTCAGTGATCGTCGACCTAGAACATATCGAACCCCGGGACTTGCCCCATCGGATAGCGATTAGCGCAATCACTCTCGCAGAGTTGGCCGCTGGGCCGCACGCCGCCACGAACGCCGAGGAGCGAAGCCGACGCCAAGACCGGCTCCAGCGAACCGAGGCAGCTTTCGATCCGCTCCCGTTCAACGCTGACACAGCCCGCGCCTACGGAAGAATCTTCTCCGCAGTCACCAGCGCCGGTCGCAAACCCAGAGGAGCTCGCGCCGTGGATCTGCTCATCGCAGCTAGCGCCCTAGCAGCCGGCCTGCCCCTCTATACCCGCAACCCGAGCGACTTCGCCACCCTCGAAGGCCTCGTCGAGATCCATGCGATCTGACCGAGGGCCCAGGGTTCCCAGCAATGCACGGCCCGATGTCGGGCTACTCGGTGGGAGGCCTGTCGGCGGCTTCCCGCAGGTCAGAGGCGAACGCCCAACGCCACAGTCCAAAAGTCACCACAACGAAAGTCACCATGACTGCGTAGTCCACGGGCAGGTTGAGATCAAGACCGTCTCGGAACCGGGGTATCGAACCAAACACTCCGCGGGCGACGGCGAATAACCCGACCATCATGAGGGCGAACTTGGCATAGGCGCCCCGGGACAATCTCGGCCTGGCGGTGTCGGCGGCTTCCCGCAGGCCCGAAGTGAAGCCCCACCGCCATATCGCGATCGACGCAGCAACGAGAACCATCAATACCAAGAAGTCCAACGGCAGGTCGAGGTCGAGACGGCCCCGAAACCTCGGTATCGTGCGGAGAATTCCACTGGCGGTGGCCAGCAGTCCAAACACCACTACGGCGCCTTTGGCATGAGCACGTCGCATGTCCTCAACGCTATCAAAGAACCGAGCGGGAAGGTAGGGAAACAAAAATGACCTACTTGTTGGGTGTCGATGTCGGTACCACTGCCACCAAGGCGGTCGTCGTCGATGAGCCTGGGACGGTGCTGGCGGTCGGCTCGTCCGCATACGGGTTCGACACTCCCCGCCCGCTGTGGGCCGAGCAGGATCCTGACCTGTGGTGGACGGCGACCCAGGAGGCCATCCGTTCGGCTATCAAGCAAGCCGGGTCCGACGGCTCCCAGATCGCCTCGATCGGGCTGACCGGGCAGATGCATGGCCTGGTATTGCTCGACGCAGCGCGCCGACCCCTCCGCCCAGCCTTGTTGTGGAACGATCAGCGCACCGAGGAACAGTGCGACTTCATGCGGGCGACCGTGGGCAGGGAGCGGCTGATCGAGATCACCGGAAACGATGCTCTGACCGGATTCAGCGCGCCGAAGATGCTCTGGGTCCGCCGGCACGAACCCGAGATCTACGCCAGAGCCCGCCACGCGCTGCTGCCAAAGGACTATCTGCGACTCCAATTGACCGGAGAGCTCGCCACCGACAAGGCAGGCGCCTCAGGCACTCAGCTGTTCGAACTGGCAGACCGCGATTGGTCGCCCGAACTTCTCTCCGCCCTCGACATCGACCCCGCCCTCCTGCCTCCCACCCACGAAGGCACTGAGATCACCGGCGCCGTCACCGAGGCGGCTGCCAAGGCGACCGGGCTGGCCGTCGGAACACCGGTGGTCGCTGGGGGTGGCGATCAAGCGGCCAACGCGGTCGGAATCGGGGTGGTCGATCCCAGTTCGATGGCGCTGTCGCTTGGGACCTCAGGGGTGGTGTTCGCCGCCACCGACCAACCGGACCATGATCCACGAGGCCGGGTCCACGCCTTCTGCCATGCAGTGCCTGACCGCTGGCACATGATGGGGGTGATGCTCTCTGCGGCCGGCAGCCTGAGATGGTTCAGAGACACCTTGGCGCCAGGGGTTTCGTTCGCTGAGCTGAGCGCCGAAGCCGAACAGGCTCCACCGGGTTGCGACGGACTGATCTTCCTCCCCTACCTCAGCGGCGAACGCACCCCGCATCCAGACCCCAACGCCCGCGGCGGGTTCATCGGCCTAACCGTCCGCCACACCCGCGCCCATCTGGTGCGGGCGATCATGGAGGGGGTCGCCTTCGGTCTCAAGGACGGACTGGACCTGATGCGGACTGCCGGGCTTGCAGAAGTGGGCGAGATCCGGGCCTCGGGTGGAGGCACCGCCAGTCCGCTGTGGCGCCAGATCCTGGCCGACATCCTGGAGACCGACATCGTCACGGTCAACACGACCGAGGGGGCCGCCTACGGAGCAGCCATGCTCGCCTCGGTTGCGGCGGAGGTCAATGACACAGTGTCAGAGGCGGCCGGCCGGTGGGTGCATGTGACGCGCACAAGCCGACCATCGACAGCCGACTACTCGGCCCATCACCGACTATTCGCCGAGCAGTACACGATTCTCAAGCCAACCTTCGACACCCAGACCAAACTCGCGTCCGCCGAGAGCTAAGGAGCAAACGATGGCCGACTTTTTCGCTGATGTGCCAGAGCCGATCCGATTCGAAGGGCTCGAGTCGGACAACCCCCTCGCCTACAAGGTGTACGATCCAGACCGCCTCGTCGGCGGTGTCCGGATGGAAGATCACCTGCGCATCGCGGTTTGTTACTGGCACTCGTTCGCCTGGCCGGGCAGCGACGTGTTCGGCGAAGGCACGTTCGACCGTCCGTGGCTGGCCGATCCCCACTCGCTCGACGCAGCGCGAATGAAGATGGACGCGGCATTCGAGTTCTTCACCAAGCTCGGAACGCCGTTCTTCTGTTTCCACGACCGCGACATCGCCCCGGACGGCGACACCTTCAGCGAATCAGCCGCCAACCTGGCGGCCATGGTCGAGTATGCAGACGAGAAGATGGAAGCCACCGGCGTCAGGCTGTTGTGGGGCACAGCCAATCTGTTCAGCCATCCTCGCTACGCAGCGGGGGCGGCCACCAACCCCGACCCTGAGGTGCTCGCATACGCGGCGGCCCAGGTGAAGCACATGCTCGAGGCGACTCAGCGGTTCGGAGGCGCCAACTACCTGCTGTGGGGCGGCCGGGAGGGCTACGAGACGATGCTCAACACCGACCTTCGCCGCGAGGCCGATCAGCTCGGCCGCTTCCTCACCCTGGTCGCCGAGCACAAACACGCGATCGGGTTTGAGGGGACGCTGCTGATCGAACCCAAACCGCAGGAGCCGACCAAACACCAGTACGACTACGACTGCCAGTCGGTGCACGGCTTCTTGGATCGCTACGGGCTCGCCGAGGAGTACAAGGTCAACATCGAGGTGAACCACGCCACGCTGGCCGGCCACAGCTTCCACCACGAGGTGGCCTATGCCATGGCCAACGGGATCTTCGGGAGTGTCGACGCCAACCGGGGCGACTACCAGAATGGCTGGGACACCGACCAGTTCCCCACCGACCTCTACGACACCACCTACG
This sequence comes from uncultured Acidimicrobiia bacterium, assembly GCA_937900165.1. GTDB lineage: Bacteria > Actinomycetota > Acidimicrobiia > Spongiisociales > Spongiisociaceae > SZUA-232. The sequence continues at coordinate 4,612 of CALCCX010000385.1, forward strand.
CCATGTACCTCATCCTCAAGGGCGGCGGCTTCACCACCGGCGGGCTGAACTTCGACGCCAAGCTTCGCCGCCAATCGATCGAGCCGGACGATATCCTGCACGCGCATATCGGCGGCATCGATGTCTGCGCCCGCGCCCTGCTGATCGCGGCGCGCATGGTGGAGGAGCATCCTTCCCTCTTGGACCTGCGTATCCTGCAAACACTCTCGACCAGCGGCGCCGGACAAACGGTAGTCCTCAACACGACTGGCGGCTTGGCCTCTCTCAAGGTGCCATCCGCATCCCCTCCTGGCAAAGCGGATAGTGCTTGATTTGCAGAGGCAGAGGCGGTGCATGAATGGCTAGGGTTCTAGTCACCGGCGGCGGGGGCTTTCTGGGGCGGCCCTCCGGTTTGACACGGCCGCCCCGCCCCGGCTGCCCCGCGCCGCCCGTGGACGCTCGCCATGTTTGATCGAGGCGGGCCGGGCCTGGACCTTCAGCGTGGACTTCCGGCTTGGAGATCGGAATCAAAATTACAGTCAACGGCGAGCCCCGCACAACGGAAGGCGAGGCCACCCTGCTCGACTTCCTGAAGGGGCTGGGTTTGCCCAGCCTGGAGCGCGGCATCGCAGTCTGTGTGAACGGGGAAATCGTGCGGAAGACGGAATGGGAGGCTCGGGTCCTGCGGCCGGACGACGAGCTTGAAATCGTAAACGCCGCCCAGGGCGGCCGAGGAGAGAACACCATGGAAGATCTACTGCAGGTTGGCAGCGAAACTTTTTCATCCCGGCTGATACTGGGTACCGCCCGCTATCCCAACAATGGAGTGCTGCTCGAGGCGCTCGCCTTCACGAGTTCGAAGCTCCTCGACCCGCGACGCCGCTGCTGGCGGCCGGCCGACTACCGGGGGTTCCTCAGCGAGCATCGCGGCGCGGTGCTCCAAGGCGCGCAGGCCGAGCGGCGCGACGTGGCGCGCTTGATGCTCCAGCATCACGCGCTCGAAGCGCGCGCTCAGCTGCTCCTCGCTCATTCCGATGGCCCGAGGATCCCCCACCAGGAAGAGCTTCCACTCGTCGCGGTTCGTCCCGATCAGCACCGGGACATCGCGCGCCGAGCCTTTGCGGACGGCCTCGAGGGGAGGCTCGGGGAGCAGGTCAGATCGGAAGAGCACACGTCTGAACTCCAGTCACACTGATATATCTCGTATGCCGTCTTCTGCTTGAAAAAAAAAAACAAAAAAACAGTAAAAACTATAAATTATTTTGCTATCAAGACACTCCTTTTCTACTCTGTCTCCTCTGCTGTTATACAATCCAGTCGTCAACTCAATCC
>CALCCX010000386.1 GCA_937900165.1 uncultured Acidimicrobiia bacterium
GGTGTGTGGTAAGAGTAGAGACAAGATAATATTCGAGTGAAACGGGACAGCAAAGAATATTGAGAAGTGGAATCGAAACAAACAGAGGGGTGATATGCGTGAAAAAAAAAAAAAAAGAAAAAGTAAATTTTTTTTTTTTTTTTCAAGCAGAAGACGGCATACGAGATATATCAGTGTGACTGGAGTTCAGACGTGTGCTCTTCCGATCTGTTCCTCGACGATTCGAGAGTGAATGTATTCGATGGAGCCGACGTCAATGCCCCGTGTCGGCTGTGAAGCGATCACGAGCGCAACCTGCCGGTCGAATTCCCGCGCCACAATGACTTTCTGCTGATTGCCTCCTGACAAGTTCGAGACGAGAACTTCTGAACTCGGAGTGCGCACGTCATACTCCTCAACCAGGCGGTCGGCGCGCGCTGCCGCTTCGCTCCAGTCCATTTGGATCCCGCGGGATATAGGCGCCTCGTAATACGAATTCAGGACGATGTTCTCCGTCACGGTAAATGTGAGAACCAGGCCACTTTTCTGCCGATCCTCGGGCACATGGGCCACATCGCGCTTGTGGATGACACGCGGGGATTTGGTGGTGATGTCCTCGCCAGAGAGTTGGATGATACCGCCCAACGATGGGCGCAGACCCGTCAATGACTCGACCAACTCTGTTTGCCCGTTGCCCTGCACGCCCGCGATACCGACGATCTCGCCGGCCCGGATCTCGAAAGACACGCCGTCGACCGCCCGCTGGTACCGATCGTCGAGCACAACGAGATCGTTGACCGAGAGCACAACCCCTTGCGGGTCGGCCTCCTTCTTGTGTACTACTAGATCAACCGGCCGCCCTACCATGAGTTCGGCGAGCTTTTCTTCGTCGACCTCGGACGGCATGACCTCGGCGACGGTCTTGCCACGGCGCATGATGACGATACGATCGGCGATCTCGAGAGCCTCACCGAGCTTGTGGCTGATGAAGATGATGCCCTTGCCTGCCGCCTTCAAACTGTTCACGATCCCGACGAAGCCCTCGACCTCGGCAGGCGTGAGGACTGAAGTGGGCTCATCAAACACGACGAATCGGGCCTCACGCTCCAACACCTTGATGATTTCGACCCGCTGCTGAATTCCTACCGGGAGGTCTTCGATAATGGCATCCGGATCGACCTCGAGGTTGTACCGCCCTGAGATCTCCTTCACTATTTTGCGCGCCTTCCGCTTGTCCAGCCATCCGAACCGCTGGGTTGGCTCATTGCCGAGGATGACGTTCTCCGCGACCGAGAAGACCGGGACGAGCATGAAATGTTGGTGGACCATACCGATACCGGCTGTTATGGCATCACCAGGTGAGTCCATTTTCAGCGGCTCGCCGTCGACGAGCACCTCACCAGACGTCGGGGTGTATAGCCCGTAGAGAATGTTCATCAACGTGGTTTTGCCGGCACCCTTCTCGCCGAGCCGAGCGACAATCGCGCCTTCACCCACCTTGAGGTTGACATCGTCGTTTGCGAGCACACCTGGAAATCGTTTGGTTATGCCCCTCAACTCGAGTTCCAAGGTCCCTCCGGGTGATCGATGTTTCCGCAGCCTTGGGCGGACGAACCGCCACGCCTCCCCAGAAAACCGGAAGCGGGCCCTCTCTTCGAGGGCCCGCTTCTGGTCTATCTCTTCAACCCAACCGACTAGTACCCAACAGGCGTGAAGGCGGCATTGATAGTGCCGTCTTTGATGTCCGCCAGGAGTTGTTCGACTTCGTCTCTCAACTCGTCGGACACCCTGTCGTCCCAGTCGTGGTATTCCGACAAACCAACTCCGTCGTTGGCCAGGTTGCCTACGAAAGAGCCAGGATTCCACGTCCCGCCTACCTGGTCAGCAACCGCGAGAGTCACAAAAGGTGCGATCGCCTTTTCGACCGTAGTCAACCAGAGTGGCTGGTATTGAGAGGGCATTGCATCAAATGCGTCTGCGTCTACGCCAACAAGCGCCGCGTCGAGTCCGAGATCTGTGATCGCGTCGCCGGCGGGCAGATTAATTGCCCCGCCAACCGGAATGATGACATCACAGTTTTCCTGGAAAAGGCTCTCCGCTGTGCTCCTGGCGAGATCCATATCGGTGAAGCTCCCAGTGAAGACACCATCTCCGGCCTCTGAATCCCAGCCGAGGACACTCACATCGGTACCCTTGACATCGTTGTAGTGCGCCGCTCCCCGAGTGAAACCGTCCATGAAGATGGACACCGTCGGGAAGTTGCCTCCGCCGTATGTGCAGAGGACGCCTGTCTGACTTACTCCAGCCGCCAGATATCCTGCAGCGAATGCTGCTTCGTCCGTCTGGTATACGAGCTCACGCACATTCGCTAGACGCAGTGGCGCGAAATCTGCATCGGTCAGAACGTTGTCGATCATCGTCCAGGTAATGCCCGGCTCAGCTTGTGCATTGATCGCCGTGACTTCACCAAGGGCGAAGCCGACCGTGACGATCTGCTCACAATCTTGCTCGATCATCTGGTCGATATTCGGCTGCCAGTCTGAAGCATCTGCCGACTCGAGGAAAAACGAATCCTCGGATGCGAATCCAGCGTCCATGGCGTCCTGAACGCCCTGCCATGCGCTGGCGTTGAAGCTGCGATCGTCGACTCCTGCGAGGTCTGTGACTAGACACACCTTGATCGGGTCGACACCGTCGGCAGCCGTGGGCCCTGTATAGCCCGTTGCCTCATCACTGCTTCCACAAGCAGCCGCCACAAGGGCAAAAACTGCGATCAGTAGAACCAATCTGGATGATCTCGAAATACTCATATTTGTCCTCCTGTGCCAAGGGTCAGGCTGGTGTCCAACCTCGACCAGCACTGGAGTCTAAGCGAGCCAACGGCCACGTGCAGAATTGCACCTACCGTCTCACAATCCTGGCCCAACATTCCTGCTGTATGGCGGATCAGCCTTCGCTGTCGACCAGGTCTACCGGTGGCACGTCTGGGGTGTCGACGGATTCGAAGGTGAGTTCGTCTGCGTCGAGATCGACGTCGACGACCACCGTGGTGTCCGCCTTGAACTCTCCCAACAACACCTGTTCGGACATCGGGTCTTCCAGGTACCGCTGGATCGCCCTGCGCAGCGGCCGGGCACCCATCGACTGGTCGTAGCCCTTGTCCACCAAGAAATCCTTGGCGGCCTCGGTCAAAACAAGTTCGAGCGACTGACTCCTCAGCTGCTCGCGGTCTCGGACCAACAACAGATCGACGATCTGCTTGACCTCGTCCTTGGTGAGCTCATGGAAAACGATGACCTCGTCGATCCGATTCAAGAACTCCGGACGGAAATGCTTCTTGAGCTCGTCGGTGACCTTTTCCTTCATCCGGTCGTAGGTCAGGTCGTCACCCTCTTGCTGGAACCCGACCGTCTGCTTGCGCATGTCGGCGGTACCCAGGTTGGACGTCATGATGATGACCGTGTTCTTGAAGTCGATCTGGCGACCCTGCGCATCGGTGAGCCGGCCGTCTTCGAGAATCTGCAAGAGTGTATTGAAGACGTCAGGGTGGGCTTTTTCGATCTCGTCGAACAGCACCACCGAGAATGGCTTGCGACGCACTGCCTCGGTCAACTGACCACCTTCGTCGTAGCCGACATAGCCAGGAGGCGAGCCGACCAAACGACTGACCGTGTGCTTTTCCATGTACGCGGACATGTCGAGCTGGATCAGCGCGTCCTCTTTGCCGAACAGGAACTCGGCGAGTGTCTTGGCCGTCTCTGTCTTCCCGACGCCAGAAGGGCCGAGGAAAATGAATGAGCCGGCAGGTCGTTTGGGATCCTTCAAACCTGCCCTGGTACGACGAATCGCCCGGCTGACCGCCGAGATGGCATCGTGCTGGCCAATGATGCGCTTGTGCAGCTCTTCTTCCATGTGCACGAGGCGAGCGGTCTCTTCTTCGGTGAGCCGGTGAAAGATCGGAAGAGCGTCGTGTAGGGAAAGAGTGTAGATCTCGGTGGTCGCCGTATCATTAAAAAAAAAAATACAACACAAACCACAGTTATTTAAAATGTGCTAATTGTATACAACTTTGTGAGCGTGTGACACTCTTGCGATCTACTCTCTTC
>CALCCX010000387.1 GCA_937900165.1 uncultured Acidimicrobiia bacterium
CGTGAGTTCCACGGCGAGGACGCTGATGACCAGGCTCCACATCCGGCATCGTCGCAAACGGGTTCGTGTGCCGAGATCCACGAGAAGCAGAACCGGAAGCACGATCGGGGTCAGGACCACACCGATGGTGAGAGCGAGGATGACGATTGTGAAGCTGAGAGGTCGCCGCAGCGCCGGTACCGGGAGAGCGGCCATGGGTCGAACGTATCGTCCCCGGCGACGGGTGTGCCGGCGTGAAAGTGCATGTTGACTCTTTCCAATGGGTTTCATACAGTTCGACACTCGGCCTGATGCTGCCCCACCCGTCCTCACGAACAGAGACCGAGATGTCGATCGATGACTCTGCTGTAACCGCCGAACGACTGCGTTCGAGTGCACTCTCCGCCTCGCGCCGAGCTCAGGAAGCTCGCCAACTGGCCTTTGACATCGATGTCCGCCGCCTGGCCATCGGCACTCGAATCGATGCGTCCGTCGCTCAGCACACTGCCGACATGTGGCACTCACGCGCCGCGGAGCGCAGCCGCACCGAACTACAGCGCGGGGTCGGCTTCATGGTCGGGCGCACGGTCCAGGGACTGCGGGAGACCAGAATCGCCCTCGAGCGTAGGGCCGACGATCTCGACGACGATGCCCGCACTTATCGACGCGAAGCGACGGCGATCGAATCCGACCTGATCGCGGCCGCCCTGACCTCGACCAGCATGGCCGTCGTCGACATGCCCTGGCTCGAAGGAATCGGCTGAACTGACGAGATCGAGCGCCGACGGTGGCCGCCGCGTCGGGCCCCGATCCGTGGCTCATTCACTTCTTCCAGCGCTCGGTCGAGGATGATGAGGACAAGGCTGACCCAAAGGACTAAAAGCGGATCCGGCGGTACCGTTCGGAGTTCGAACGGCATCGTGGGGTGCTCGACTAGCTTGCCCGACTCGCTTCCAGTGGCTCAGCGGCCAATTCCATCTCGAGTGCCTCGGCCAGTGCCACGAGTGTTGAAAGTGTGGGATTGGGGCTTTCAGCCGAGAACAGACGCCGGATCACCTCTGGACGGAGGTTGGCCCTTCGTGCCAGCTCGGCCTTGCTCAGGTCGAGGTGGCATCGGCGCTGATCCAAGACACGGATGATCGAGTCGATCTGATCGATCCGTCGCCGGGCAGCCTTGTGCACAAGCCCGTAGTCGGTGTCTTCTCGCCGCTCGTTGAGGTAGCGCTCGGCTCCCGTGCGTGCCTTTGGCATGGAACTCATCATAGCGTGACGTAAAAGTCACGCAAGGGCCGAACGAACCGGGAACCATGCCGGTGAGGTAGGCCGCTGGTTGCTGGTCCGGACATGAGATGGAGACGCTGGGCCGTAGCTTTGTCGTCTTCTGCGTCTCGTGTCCGGGGTCCTCTGGCCAGCGGCCCCCGATCGAACCGTGCGTGCGGTTCTCCCGCACACGGCTCTCCGACATTGTTCACCGTCGTGCATGCACAGTCGGGTAGCGCACTGTCCCTGTGAGCCGGTAGATCCCCAGGTTGGCGAGCCAATCCCACGTGAAGCGGTCGGCCCAGTTGAACCCGGAGAGCCCATATTTGCGGCTGGCCAGAACTGCGACTCGTTCATGAACGTAGTAATCGATCGCGCCGAACTTGGCCGACGAGTTGCCTTGTCGGAAGTAGGCGCCCCAGCCCCGCAGCACGGGGTTGAGTTGTTCGACCACGGCGCTCAATTCGAGCCCGACTCGACTAGGGGCGGTCATAGAGCGGATCTTGCCTCTGATGGAGGTCATGGCCCGCGGTGACGGCCATTTGTTGAGCCACCAGCGACCTGGCCGTTTCCGGGACTCGATCATGCGATGATGAAATCCCAAGAAGTCGAAACCTTGCGCCCCGCGCCGAATGTCCACAATCTGGGTCTTGTCGGGATGCAATCGCAGCCCGAGCGGTGCCAGCGTGGTCTCGGCCAACGCCCGAGCCTGTTCGGCCCGTTGGCGGGTGGAGCACAAGACGACGAAGTCGTCAGCGAATCTGATCAGCGTCCCCAACCGGCGTCCATGCTGTTCCCAGACCTCGTCGAGGACGTGAAGAGCGATGTTGGCCAGAAGGGGAGAAATCGGCGAACCCTGCGGGGTTCCGGCCTCTGAATCAAAGACCATCCCCGCTTCGAATATCCCGGCTCGAAGCCAGCTACGCAGCAGTTTCAACATGTGCCGGTCAACTACCCGGCGTTCGACCTGCGCCATCAGCGCCTCATGGTCGATGTTGTCAAAACATGCCTTGATATCGGCATCCAGCACCCACCCCCGACCCCCATTAGCCGCCACACGGACGGCTTCAAGAGCCTGCTGGGCTGAACGTTTCGGACGGAACCCGAAACTGGTCGGGCAGAAATCGGCCTCAAAGATCGGCTCAAGCACGATCTTCGCGGCCGCCATCACTACCCGATCCCCAACTGTGGGGATACCAAGCGGCCGGGTCTGGCCCGGCTTACCCGGTTTGGGGATATTCACTCGCCGCAGCGGCTTGGGCCGATACGTTCCGGCCCTCAGTCGCCCAGCAAGTTCATCAACAAAGGCCCGCACCGACTCGACACCACCAGACTCGACCTGGGCGATTGATACCCCGTCGACCCCAGGGGCGCCTTGGTTGGTGGCCACGCTGACCCACGCCCGCCACATCACATCGCTGCGAGCGACCTTGTCGTAAAGGGCATGAAACCGGCGTGTCCGGTCCTGTTTGGCACTGCGGTAAAGCACACGCTGCAAAGCTCGAACAGGGTCCAAACCATCGGCTTGTCTGACGGTCCTAGCCGACACGTCGGCACTCATCAGTGTTCCTCTCCACATCGTGATGCATCAATGAAGTAGGGGTCCTTCGCTCTGGCCAGGTTGTGTTGTCCTGACCGTCATCACTACTACGACCCCCTCCGACTCCCTCTCAGCTGACAACCATTTCCCGGGATCACCGGTTATAGGCAGACACACTCTCGACCCTCGCAGAGCCGAGACCGAGTAGGGCCTCTCCAGTTCCCTCGACAACCTTCTGAACGTTCCACGTTCCCTACGCCGGAGGGTTCATCAGTGCCCGCTCCAAGAACCCAGACACCTTCCATGGCCTTCACCAAATCCACACAGGCTCGGCACCCTCTATACCCCGCGTCACCACGAGAGCCTTAACGACGCTGCAAACTTCGCTTCATGCTGCGGACCGCACATTTGATCCACCCCGCTTCGACCCCGGCCTCTCAACCAGACCCGGGAGCTTCACTACCAGGGACCTTGGCACCTCCCCGGACCGGACTCACACCGGCCGGCCATCAAGAGCTTGTCGCTCAACTACGTCATGACAACTCCTTCGTAGTCATGGCGTCCGAACTACTGGACGCACGTGGATCCAGGCTTAGGAACCGGAGGTTGCGAACCATTCGTCAGCGAGGGATTCTTGACCGGCGGCGGTGAGGACCCGCCGAACTGCCGAGGTAAGGGCAGTGTGTTGAGGCCTCGCGGTGATGTCGGCGGAGACCCGAGACCAATCGACGTCATCGGCCACGACCAGCCGGACCGCTTCCTCGAGGTTGACCAGCGTTCGATCCGTCGCTTGCAGAATCCGGTCGACCACGAGACTCTCCAACGTGATCGTATTGATCTTGACCGTGTCCGAGAGTCCGATCTGCATCAAGTCACCGTCAAGCACTCCATCCGGGAACTCGACCAGCTCACTGAGGCCGTCGGGGAAATCCCAGCGCAAGTGTTGGGAGCCCACGGCCACGAAACCGACATCCTGGAGCCTTCTGCGATCCCCCTTCGTCACTGATCCAACCAGGTCGATGTCTGTCACCGTGTAGCCGCCGGTGTGAAAATCGACGGCCGCGCCGCCAACCAGGATCACAGGCTTGCCGAGGATGGCTTCTACGGCTGCGATGAGCCACAGTCTTCGCGAAGCCGGGTCCTGCTCTGCGGTCGCCGCCTCGAGAGCAGCTCGAGCGTCATCTTCTAATTCGATCGCAACAACGATCTCTCGGCAGTTGTGTCACGCCCCAGCCTGTCCTTTCGGTCAAGTCGCGCAATCGGATCGGATAGGCCGATCGCGCTGCTTTGGAGTCTGGCTCGGTTGCGGCTGCGGCGTTCCAAGATCTCGACAGCAGGAATCAACTGCGGCTCGGCGAGCGGGAGATCTCCGATTTCCATCCCAAGGGTCTCCACAATTCGGGCAAGGGTGGACAGCCGCACATCGACTTTGCCATTCTCAATGAGGGACAACCGAGGCGCGGAGACGTCGCAAGTCAACGCTAGTTCGGCCTGGGTCAAACACGCATTCTCTCGAAGTCTTCTGATCTTCGCCCCTAGGCGAATCTGCAACATTTCATCTTTCATCAGCTTATTCTAAAACGTAAGGACACTTATGCAATAGAACAGTTCAAGGGCCCATCGGCCCCCGTCCGGCACCTACTCAAGCCATCAAGAAAGGGTGGATCGATCGGAGGCCGTCGAACTGTGCGAAATCTCGGTCGGCTGTAACCAGGTCGGCACCAGCTTCGATCGCGAGGGCAGCGTGATAAGCGTCTGGCACGAGGTTGCCCGTTGCATTCGTTGCGAGACACAACTCGCGAAAGATCGACCAATGGCGGACGCCAGGCAGCACCTCGATCGAATTCGGTTGACCGACGAGGCTGTCCGCGAACCGGGTCGCCTCAGCAGTTGTGTTCGGTGTGTTGAACACTCTTGAATTCGTCACGATCCTGATGAATCCGGCAAGCATGAGCGGCGAATAGCCCCACGCCATCCCGCCAAGAACGTCCACATCGAAGGCCGCCCGAAACCTGGAGTGATCAACCGTGTCCTCCCGAAATGCGCCAACCAAGACGTTGACGTCATGAATCCTCATCGAGCCGGTCCATCAGGTCTCGAATCGCACGGTTGTTTGTCAGATCGACACCCTGACGCACCCCGTCACCAGCGAAAGTCGGGATGGGTGGACGCTCGATATCTGACAACATCGGAGGATCCAACTGTTTGCGCACTGCATCTTCTATGAATTTGGTCAGGGAGACGCCAGCCGCTGCCGCAGCCGTTTTGGCTCGTCTCAGAACGTCGCTCTCCATCCTTATCGTGGTGCGCATCACCATATTCTCCAGGTGTGACATATTTATGTCAACTTCTCCCGGAAGGACACCATGGGCAGGTCGCGAAAATCGAACTTGGGACTCGGGCGGATCTGTCGTACGTTGAGAGGTGTCGACCCATACGCGCCCCACCGTAACTCTGCCTGGATATCACAAGGGCAGGGAGCCGGCCAACAAGGGACGGACCTACCCGCCTGAAATTCTGACTCCGGCCGAGATCACAGTACTGTTCGCCCATATCCCATCCCACACCTGGCTGGGCTCACGCAACC
>CALCCX010000388.1 GCA_937900165.1 uncultured Acidimicrobiia bacterium
TTCGGAACTGCGTGAACTCTGCTCAGGCGCTGTTCGACGCCCAGGGAAGGGGGATGAAGGTTTCGGTGTCGGCCAAGCAGACCGGCCCGCTGGACTCGGAACCGGAGCGGATGTAGTCGCCGTGGGGATGGATGAACAGGTTGGCGGTTGAGCCGTAGACAAGCTGGAATCCCTTTGAGGCGATCATGCGGAAATGCTTGGCCGGAATGCCTTTGCCCATGATCCGACCGGTGACCGAGACGAACTGGCAGTACAGATACTGGATTCCGTCGGACTGGATCCGGCGCTCGATCTCGGCAATCTGCTCCTCGCGGCCTTCGGCTGCAACAAAACGCTCGAGATCCGTCATCCAGTCCTCCAAACCACATGGTGGGCGATACCACACTCGTAGGCACCCTAGCTCAAGATCTGCCGTCAGGGTGGCGAGAGTTTCCTCATAGTGAAGTACCAGGTTGGCCTCGGGCTTGTCGACGCGAAACTAGAAGGCTTTGAGACGGTCTAGGTAGGCAGCGTGGTTTGCCCGCATGTCCCCGACGGTGTCTCCTCCGAACATCCGCTGGACTTCTTGGGCGAGCACGATCGCCACCATCTGCTCTGCCACGACGCCGGCGGCAGGCACCGCGCATACGTCCGAACGTTCCCTGAACGCCACCTCTGGTTCCTTGGTCACCACGTCTACGGTTGCGAGTGGGCGCATGACCGTGGATATCGGTTTCATCGCCACTCTGACCCGAAGCGGCTGGCCAGTGGTCATACCACCCTCTACACCGCCGGCCCGGTCGGAATTTCGGACAAATTGGCCGTCTTTGTAAAAGATCTCATCGTGGGCTTCCGAGCCCCTCCGCCTGGATGATTGCAACCCGTCCCCGATCTCGACGGCCTTCATCGCCTGAATCCCCATCAGGGCCTCTGCCAGCCTGGCATCGAGGCGTCGATCCGAATGCACATGACTTCCCAATCCAGGCGGCAAGCCGTGGACGACGACCTCCACCACACCGCCAAGCGTGTCACGGGCCTCTTTGGCCGCTTCGATTTCGGCGATCATCGCGTCCTGTGCCGACGCCTCGAAAGCGCGGACGGGAGAGGCGTCGATGGCTGCCAGGTCCGAGACTGTCGGCAGCGGCCCCACCTTGGCTTCAGCGGCTCCGATCGCCACGACATGAGAGACGACACCGACCCCGATCTCGGCAAGAAGCTGTTTTGCTGCATAGCCAACCACTGTGCGGGCGGCAGTTTCGCGAGCAGAAGCCCGCTCGAGGATGTTGCGGGCATCGTGCACGTCGTACTTCTGCATGCCAACCAGATCCGCATGACCCGGACGAGGCGTCGTCATCGGCCGCAGCGGCTCGCCAGGGGCAGGTGACATCTCCTCCTGCCATTTCGGCCACTCGGTATTGTGCACGATCACCGCCAGAGGTGAACCGATCGTGACTCCGTGGCGAACACCGGCCATGATTTCGAGCCGATCCTGCTCCAGCTTCATGCGATTGCCACGACCGTATCCGAGCCTGCGTCTCGCCAGCTCGCCAGACACTCCCTCCGCCAAGAATGGCATGCCAGAGGGCAACCCCTCCACCACAGCTACCAAACCCGGTCCGTGTGACTCGCCTGCCGTCAAATATCGGAACATGCCCAGATGTTAAACCAGGGCGCCAAACACGGCAGTGACCCACAACGATGGCGCGACGAAACGGCGCTACTTCAGGATTTGTTGGCCGACCGACAACTCGAAGGCGTTATCACCGTTGAGGAATACGCCGCTGGTGGTGGTGAGGCTCACGACCTGGAACGAGCCCGCAAAGGTGTCTCCGACTCCAACGATATAGGTCACACCGTCGACGATCACGGTTGCTCGCAACACCCCGTCAACACTGTTGATCTCCTGCAGCGTTACAGACGAACCGTTGGTGACCCCATTTTCTCCACCACCGCCTCCTCCCGCTCCGCCACCCTCGCCGGCAATCACCGCGTCCGTGATCAGCGGACGAAACGGATCCCGAGGTTGACTGAATTGCACCGCGCTCTCGATACGCATGCCTTCCACGAGGGCCGCAGGGGCCGCCAACGCGATCTGTGTGTCAGCCAACGGGCCCTCGAGCACCGAATCGGCATCAGAACCGAGGACCCCTCCAGACAAGACCAGCCAGCCCATGGCGATTGCCAACCCGATCATCACGATCGCGACCGCGGCCGCGACGCCAGAAGCGCTCGATTGCCTATGCATCAGACCCTCGCTCCTGTCTGGGCGGCGACATCTTCGCCCTCCGCGTCTGGCTCGCCTTCCTGGATGTCAGGAGGCGGTGTTTCGCCGTTCTCCTGTTCGCCACCTGGACCCTCTTCAGGTGGGATCTCGCCCTCGGGAGCATTCGGCAGAATCACGTCGCTGCTCGTATAGGCGTTCGCCGAAATCGAAACATTCAGTACCGTGAAACCCTGCTCATCCGCCGCTGGAGCGATGCTCACGCTTTCGATTCGGACCAGCCGATCGAGTTCGGCCATCCCGTATAGATACCCCAATACCTCGAAGAACTGCCCGGTGATCGTGATGGAGATGGGGATCTCGAAATATGCTCCGTCCACGTCCTGAGGCTGGCCATATGAGCCATTGGACCAGACAACCCCGGTCTCTCCTGCCAACACCGCAAGCGAGTCGATCAAGGCGGCGGCTTGGGGAGTGGGGGGTATCGAGTTTTCGAGTTCACCGAGGGCCGCCAGATACTCCAGCATGTTGTCCTCGACCTGTTGCAGCGACCGGCGCTGAGCAGCCAGGGTTGCTTCCTCGTTCTCGGCTTGCACCAACTGCTCTTCGGCTATCGAAACCCGCTCGTTTACGGGCGAAACCGCCAGAAACCACCAGCCGGCGGTTAATAGAACCGCCAGCAGTCCCCCAACCAGAACAAGCGGCCTGCTCACTGGGGAACCTCCGGGATGCGCTCATCGACCCGACTGCTCACGGCAGCATCTGTCAAGGTTCCAATCGACGAAAAGTTAACCGCTTCAACCCCGCCTGCGATCATCTCGACTGCCGTGCTGTTGACCCAAGCGGCTCCCACCGCCGGCCAGCGATCCGAATCCAAGGTGCGAAGCCAGGACGCCGCGTCCGGGTAGTCAAAGGCGACACCAGCCATCGTCACCTGCCCGAAGGAGCCTGGATTGATGTCCGAGACTGTTGCCGCCGCCGTGAGAGATGTCAGCCACACCCGGTCCGGAATCAGTCTGGCGAGATCATTGAGGAGGCGCCCCCAAGACACGTCGGTGGCAAGGATCGAGGAGACGTCAGCGGCTCTCCCCCGATACTCGTTACGCAGGTTGCCCGCAGACGCCAAGCGGCCAATGTCGTCGCGGATCGCCTGATTGGTGGCCTGTTGCGCGGCGAGGTCTTCTTCGGCCTGATCCGCCCGGCCTGCGAAGAACAGGTACCCGAGGGCCAGGGCCCCTATGTAGAGCGCCAGCAGAAATAGAAAGCCCAACCGTTTTCTGCGGGCCGCCGACCGCTGGGCTTCTTCTGGTGGGAGTAGGTTTACAGCGCGCATCAGCCGTCGCTCCATAGACCCAGACCAACGGCCACCGGCAGCACCGGCTGGGCAGTCTGAAGTTCGGTTTCGGACAGCCCGACCCGTTTGGAGATCTCGAGATCCTCCCCATCGAGCATCTTCACCGGCTCGATCCTGAGCGCCAGAGTGCGGCCAAGACGATTGGCCAGGTGGGGCAACCTGGCTCCATTTCCGGCTATGGCCAACCTGGTCACCTCCTCGTCGTTCGCCTGGGAGCTGTAATAGTCGATCGAGCCCCGCACCTCGTCGATGAGCTGATTGGCCTGCCTGGTCAGGATCGTCCTGGCTTCAGCGTCCTCATCCTCTGGGTCATCCGATGACCCGTCCCCGTCTATGGCCACACCCACCCGCCTCTTGAGCTGGTCGGCCTGTTCGTTCGAGATGCCGAGGTCCGAAGCGAGCACGTTTGTAAAATCGTCTCCGCCCATCGGCAGAATCCGCAGAAAACGAACCATGCCCCCCTTCACGATCGTCACCTGTGTGACATTGCCCCCAATGTCGACCAACGCGACGGCATCGCCTTCCGGGTCGGGATCCGGACCGAACGCCGCCCTGACCAGAGCGAACGCCTGAAGATCAACCGCCATGACCTTGGCCCCAACCGAACTGACGATCCGCAATAGGTCCTGCGTCATGGTCTTTTGGGCGGCGACTGCCAGGATCGACATCATGGCTTCGCCGCTCGGGGTTGTGAATTCTTCAAGGGGGACGAAGTCGAGACTTGCCTCCTCTACCGGGATCGGAATGTATTCCTGGGCCTGGAAGGCCAGGGACTCGAGTAACTCGTCCTCGTCCATGTATGGGAGGTCGATTCTGCGCACGATCACTCTCTGGTTGGCCAAGCCGACAACGACGCGTTTTTTCGGCAGCTTGGCTGTCTTCCACAGCTGGCTGAGTGCCTCCTTCATCACGGTTTCGTCGACCACTTCGCCACCTATCACCGTCCCCGGTGGTAGAGCGACCTGGCCAAACCGCTTCAGGCTTGGCTTGCCCTTCCGAGTTTCGACCAATGCGGCACGAACAGCTGTCGTACCGATGTCGAGTCCCACATTGAGCGACATGTGACGCCCCGTCTTGGTTGCCCGCTTCTTCAGCGCGAAGACCAGCGCGGTCTCCGGTTTGCGCTAAATCACATGTATGTGATTACAGCAGCGTAACACTGCGGGAGGCGACCGGGTGACTTTCCACGGTGGAAATCAACCTCGCGCCGATCTGGTCATGGAGGTACCGATTCTGACACGCCTACAGACGCAGGTACCAGTCGAGAATTGAACGTCCCCACACGATGGCGATCCAGCTTCCCAAAATCATCGGGGGCCCGAACGCGATGGCGTCCTTTCGCCCTTTGAGACGAGTGGCCAACAAGAACAGGGATAGGACGCCACCCAACATGAACCCGGCGAACGCCGCCAGCACGGCCAACGGCCAGCCCCCCCAGTAGCCGGCGAACATGCCTAGGAGAAAGGCGAGTTTCACATCGCCGAATCCGAAGCCACCCCTGGCGACGAGGGCGATCAACAACATCAGCAGAAAGTAACCGACACCGGCGGCCAGTGCCTCGACAAAATCACCTACCCGATCATCGGCCAAGGCTCCGCCCCCCAAGAGCAAGGTGCCGCCGATGGTGCCCGGCAGCATGATCGCGTTTGGCAGCCGGTGATGGTCGAGGTCGGTGAGGATGAAGACCAGTGTGACCGAGACAAACCAAAGATGGGCGACCAGTGACCATTCGAGACCGATCAGCAATGTCGTTGCGAAAAAGGCTGCCGCGGTGAACGCCTCGACGATGGGGTAGCGCACCGATATCGAGGCGGAGCAGTCATGGCACCTGCCTCTCAGAATGAGCCAGCCGATCAACGGAATATTGTGACGAGCACGAATCGCTGCATCGCAGTGTGGACAGGCACTGGGCGGAGAAACAACGGAGTGGCCCCCCGGAACCCGGTGGGCCACAACGTTGAGAAACGAGCCGATGATTGCCCCGAATAGGGCAACCAATCCGGCTATGACTACCAATCGTTACCGGTGCAGTCGGCCATGTCATCGACGTTAGCCTCGGCGGCCCCTTCACAGGTGAAGCGTCCGGCAGTGATGCCGACGCCGTTCTGCGTAACGATCCGAATGCCGTACCAGGTACCGGTTGCCGACTGGCTGTACAACAACACCTGCAGCGAGTCGCCGACAGTGAGGATGTCGCCCACGACCACGTGAATGGATTCGTCCGAGACGCCGGTCCAGTCGAGTGAAGACTCCTCCACCTCCATGATGACCGGGTCGTCACTGAAACCCACGGTTGTGTCGCTGGCATTATACGCGGTCTGAGCCTTCGTGGCAGTGGTGAGATTCGCTTGCACCGTGCGGTTCTGGGCCCGTTCCCGTGCGCCGAGGAAGGAAGGAATCGCTATCGCCAACAGCACGGCGATGACCAACACGACGACCATCAACTCGACGAGAGTGAAGCCCGCGTCTCGGTTGTCTTTCTGACGTCTTGACAAGTAACACCCCTCTTCCCCTCTGTGTATCGGCCCGATTGGTCCAGGCCTGACAAGATTCTCATGACGCAGGAGAGGGTGGGCGAAGTGCCCACCCTCTCCGGGTCGATTTCAGTTCACTGCTCGCTGGAACTACCAGCTGGCGTTACCGCATTCGGCTGCCGTGTCGACACCTGCAAGTAACGCAGCGTCGGAGTTGTAGAACGTGCCAGAGCCGCCGCCTCTAGCCGTGTCGGAGATGCAGAACCAATCGCCCGACGCAGATTGAGTGGCGAACGTGATGATGTTCTCATCCGAGTCTGCAGCGACTACGTCTTCTACGGCGAAGCCAACGTTGTCTGTGTCGGCAGCTGCGATGGCGACGAAGGTGATGCTTGGCTCGATGCCACCGAGTTCCACGGCAGTGGCGCCGTAGTGCTCGTTGTCCACATAAAACACTTTGGCAGCAGTCAGAGAGTTGCGAAGATTCGACTGTGCTGCACGGTCCTGGGCACGCTCACGGGCGCCTAGGAAGGTCGGGATGGCGATGGCGATGAGAATAGCAATGACAAGCACCACGACCATCAACTCGACCAGGGTGAAACCCTCGTCCTTGCGGAGCCGGTTCTGAATCCAACCGATCATTTTCTTATACCTCCTGGAGTAGGACCGACTCTCGATCCTCCCTACCAAGACAGGTATCGACCACGCGGAGCGCGCAATTGAGCGCGAGATGGCGAGGATGGTGACCATTTGCGGGGTAGTCACAGGTACTGGTCAGGGCACAGGCTGATGAATCGGGCGTACTCCGACCTGACGGCCAGACGGCCACTTACCAAAGGGGTTTCCCTTGGATTCTCGGCCCGCCTGTACTCGATTGACGAGCCGACCAGCGCTCAGTCGATGAGGTTGATGACGTTGAACATTGGCAGATACAGGGCTATCAACATACCACCCACAGTGGCCCCGAGCACAACTATCAAAAGAGGCTCGATGAGGCTGGTCAGTCCCTCGACCATCGCCTCGACCTCCTTGTCGTAGAATTCGCCCACCTTTTCGAGCATCGTGTCCAGAGCCCCGGTTTCCTCGCCGACCGCCATCATCTGGACCACCATCGGCGGAAACACGGGGTGGCTGGCCAAGGGCCCGGCCAGAGATTCACCTTCTTTGATCGAAGCCTGAACGTCCTTGACGGCAGCCGCCACTACCGCGTTACCGGCAGTCTCGGCGACAATGTCCATGGCCTGGAGGATCGGCACGCCGGTCCTGGTCAACGCGGCCATGGTGTGCGAGAAGCGGGCGATGGCCGTCTTGTGAATCAATGTTCCGAAGATCGGCAGCTTCAGCTTGATCATGTCGAATGTGGCTCTGCCGGCCTCTGTAGCGATCCATCGTTTGAAGGCGAAGATGCTGCCCCCGGTCACGATCATCACCGCCCACCAGTAGCTCGTGATGATCGCGGATATCAAAAGCAGCATCTTGGTAGGCGCAGGCAGCTCCCCGCCCAGATCGGCGTACAGGTCTTCGAACAACGGGACAATGAACATCAGCATCGCGGTGACGATGAGCACAACCAACCCGAGTACCGCGGTCGGATACATCATCGCCGACTTGATCTTCTGCCTCAGAGCGACCTGGGCCTCGATGGTGTCGGCCAGACGCAGCAACGTCTCGTCCAGCAGACCGCCGACCTCACCGGCCTTGACCATCGAGACGTACAGCGTCGAGAAGGCTTTGGGATGCTCGGCCATCGCTTCGGAAAGGCTTGCCCCTGTCTCAACCTTCAACTTCACCTCACCAATGATCTTGGCGAGCGCCTTGCTGTCGGTCTGGGCGGCCAGGATGTTGAGCGAGCGCAGGAGCGAGAGGCCGGAATTGATCATCGTCGCGAATTGGCGCGAGAAGACCGCTACATCCTTGAATTTGATCCGGTCGGTGAACCCGGGGATGTGAATCTCTTTTTGGAGGGCCGAGGATGTCTTCTCTTCGACCGAGATCGGCACGAAACCCTTGTCTCGCAGGGCCTTGGCGACCGCCCCGGAAGTCGTGGCCTCCATCTCGCCGTCGTGGATCTTGCCCTTGGTGTCCTTTACTTTGTACGTGAACGTAGTTGCCATGGCTCAGCTCCTCACCCAACTCGCCCAACAAGGCGTTGGAAATCTTCGATGTTCGAGCACCGCTCGAGACCCAACTCGAAACTGATGACGTGCCGTTTGGTGAGATCGGCCAACGTCTGGTCCATCGTCACCATGCCGTGCTGGCCGCCCGCCTGCATGGCGGTCGTGATCTGATGGACTTTGCCCTCCCTAATGAGGTTGCGGATGGCAGGAGTCGCGATCATGACCTCGGACGCCACGGCCCTACCTACCCCGTCGCTGGTCGGAACGAGCTGCTGGGTTACAACCGCTTGAAGGGTGGCGGCGAGCTGGATCCGCACCTGTTGTTGCTGATGGGGGGGAAAGACATCGACGATCCGGTCGACCGCCTGAGGAGCGTCCTGGGTGTGAAGGGTCGCAAATACGAGGTGACCGGTTTCAGCCGCGGTCAGAGCGGTGGCGATTGCCTCTAGGTCACGCATCTCTCCGACGAGAATGACGTCAGGGTCCTGGCGCAACACGTGGCGAAGCGCGTTGGAGAATCCATGGGTATCACTTCCAACCTCACGCTGGTTGACGATGCCCTTCTTGTGTGTGTGGAGGAACTCGATCGGATCCTCCACGGTCATTATGTGAACGGCACGGCGTTGGTTGACCAGGTCGATCAAAGAGGCGAGCGTTGTCGACTTTCCGGACCCGGTCGGACCGGTGATCAACACGAGGCCTCTTGGCAGGTCGGCCATCGAGGCAACAATCGGCGGAAGCCCCAGTTCTGCCAGCGACCTGGTCTCGCTCGGAATCGCCCTGAAGACGGCTCCGATGGAGTCGCGTTGGAAGAACACGTTGACCCTGAAACGACCGTTGCGAGGTACAGGGTGAGAGCAGTCCAACTCGAGTTCTTCTTCGAGAGTCTCGCGCTGCCGCTCGGTCAAGATCGCGTAGATCATTCTCCGCAGTTCGGCGGGTTTCATCGGCTCGGTGTCCTCTACGGGCACCAGTTTTCCGTTGATGCGCATGAGCGGAGGTGACCCAGCCGTTAGATGAATGTCAGATCCACCGTGTTCCAAGAGTGTCACCAACAGGTCGTTCATGTGCATCCCGTCTTCGACCAGAGCGTCTGAACTGCTCCCCTGGTACTGGACGGAACCATCTGCGGCCACAACCTTCAAATCTGGTTGGCGAGGACCATGCACAAAGTCAATGGCCCGCACTATGGCCGCCCTGGTTGCAAGAACCAGTTTGACGGGCATCCCCGTGATCTTTTCGAGCTTGTGGTGGGCGTCAGGGTCGAAGGGATCTGCAACTGCGACGACTAGGCCAGGACCTTGAATCCTGAGGGGAATCGACGTAAATGAGCGGGCTGCTTCTTCCGGGAGTTTTCCTACGGCCTCCCCGTCGAAAAGCTCATCATCGAGCTCGACGAAGTCCATGCCGACCCGCTCGGCGATGGCTCTGAGGAGATCTTCTTCTCTCACATGGCCTTCGTCCACCAGTAGGCGGGCCACAGGGATACCGATCTCGGCCTCGCGGACAAGCAGCTGTTCGAGGGTGTCCTTGGATACAAGTCTGCGATCGACGAGCAATTCGCCGAGTTTGCGGGATGCGGAGTTCACTTCTTCAGCCCTTTCAGAAGCTTTTGAGTACTGCTTGGGTTGATCACACAACCACCACCCTCAGGATCTCCTCGAGAGACGTCAGTCCCTGGGAAACCTTGATGAGCCCATCGAATCGAAGAGGACGCATCCCCTGGGTGCGGGCGACCTTGCCGATATCGTCTGAGGACGCACGCTCAACTGTCATCCGCTCGATCTCTTCGGTGACAAGCATCAGCTCGTGCAACGCGATCCGACCCTTGTACCCGGTGCCTGAACACGAGCCACATCCTTGCGCCTTGAACAAAGCCGGCAGCTCCTCGCCACCGACATCTGCCTCGTACCAGCCGATCTGATTGAGGGCTTCGGATTCTGGCCGGTACTCGATCTTGCAGCCGGTACAGAGCCGCCTCGCCAGACGCTGGGCGAGAATGCCGTCTAGAGCCGATCCGACCAGGAAAGGTTCGACACCCATCTCGGTGAGGCGGACGATCGAAGAAGGCGCGTCGTTGGTGTGGAGAGTGGAGAGCACCATGTGACCCGTCAAGGCTGATTCGATCGCGATCCGGGCCGTCTCGAGGTCGCGGACCTCACCAACCAACATTATGTCGGGGTCTTGACGTAGGAACGACCGCAAGGCCGTTGCGAACGTCAGACCGGCCTTCTTGTTCACCTGCACCTGATTTACACCGCTCAGCCGATACTCGACCGGATCCTCAATGGTGACAATGTTGACCTCAGCTTTGTTGAGCTGATTCAGGGTGGCGTAGAGCGTTGTTGACTTTCCCGAGCCCGTTGGTCCCGTCACGAGGATGGCCCCGTACGGCTTCGTATACGAAGTGGCGTACCGTTCCAAGGTGTCAGGTAGGAATCCAAGGTCGGCCAGGTCGAGCGTGGCGGTCGAATTGTCGAGAATCCGCATCACGACTTTCTCGCCGTAGATCGTCGGAAGCGTCGAGACCCTCAGGTCGACCGAGCGTCCCGAAACCTTGAGGCTGATCCGGCCGTCCTGAGGGCGCCGGCGCTCCGCTATGTCGATGTCCGACATGATCTTCAGGCGGCTGACGAGGGAGGCCTGAAAACGATTCAGTTCCGCGGGGACCGGCTGCGTCTGCAAGACTCCGTCAACGCGGTAACGAATCTTCATGCCGCGCGCCTGGGCTTCCAGATGAATGTCGCTCGCCCGGGCCTCGACCGCCTCGCTGAGAATTTCGTTCACCAGTCGCACGACCGATGCCTGTTGGGCCATTTCGGCCGCTTCCGACTCGTCCCATTCCAAATCGTCGACGATTTCGACGGACTCGTCCCCTACCG
>CALCCX010000389.1 GCA_937900165.1 uncultured Acidimicrobiia bacterium
GCGAGAGCTACAGGTTGGTTGTGAGAGATAATAATAGTAGTGTAGTGTTGCGTTCTGTGTTGTGTTTTTTTTTTTTTTTTATTATATTTTATTTTTTTTTTTTCAAGCAGAAGACGGCATACGAGATATATCAGTGTGACTGGAGTTCAGACGTGTGCTCTTCCGATCTAACTACCTGTTGGCGGGTGGGTTCTTGTCGATCACTTTCATCCCCATCTTCACCAGGTACCTGGCGGCGGGAGATGAGGAGGGAGGCTGGAGAGCATTCGGAGCGGTTTTCCGGCCGCTGGCGATCCTGGTTGTCGCGCTGACCGGGGCCCTGGCCCTGGCAGCCGGCCCGATCGTGGACCTCGCATTCGGTTCGAACATGGACCAGGCCCAACTTGACGAGATAGTCCGCCTCACTCGCCTCGTTCTCCCAGCCCAGATTTTCTTTGTGCTCGGCGCCTTGTTCACCGCCGTCCAATACGCCAACCAGAGGTTCCTGATCCCGACACTGGCGCCGATCGTCTACAACCTCGGCATCATCATCGGCGGGTTGATCGGCGGGGGCGAGCCATCGGCCACCGGGTTCGTGGTCGGAGCCGTTGTCGGGGCGTTCGTCGGCAATTTCGCCCTCCAGTTCTACGGCGCATACCGCCTCGGACTTCGATTCCCGAAGGTCAAGGCTGGTTGGTCGAACCCGGTATTTCGTGAGTACCTGACCCTGGCGATTCCGCTGATGATCGGTCAATCAATCGTCGTGCTCGACGAGTCGTTTGCCCGAATTTTCCCGGCCGCCCTCGAAGACGGCGCCATATTCGCTTTCAACAGAGCGAGAAGGCTGAACATGCTCCCGGTCGGGGTGATCGCCCAGGCGGCCGGGGTCGCTGCCTATCCGTTCTTCGCTCGGCTGGTGGCTGAAGGCAAGCCAGAACAGCTCGCCGCGACGATGGGCAAGACCCTTCGTCTCGTTTTATTCGGCGGTGGAATGGCGACCGCGGTTGTCATGTCGACGGCGCTGCCGGTGGTCCGCGTCGCGTTCCAACGCGGGGAGTTCAGCGCGGAAGGCACGACACTGGCTGCCGGGGCGTTGACTCTTCTCGCTCTGTCGATCCCGGCCTGGGCGGCTCATCAGATCTTCGCCAGGGGCTTCTATGCGAATCGCCAGATGTGGGTCCCGGTAGCGGCCGGCACGGTGTGGTCAGCGGCAGCCATACCTCTTTTTTTGACCGGGAACGAGCTATGGGGAATCTCTGGGCTAGCCCTGGCGAGTTCTGCGTCCATCACCGGCTACGCCATCACCCTTGCGTTGCTCTGGATCAGACGTCATGGGTCACAGGGCATGGATGGGGTGATCGTCACTGCGGGGCGGGTGATTGCAGCGGCGTTGGGTTCGGCGGCTCTTGGGTGGCTGATCGCCAGAGCCGTGGCGGGAGGAGCGACGCCTACTTTCCCGAGGGCCGTGGCCGCCATAGTCATCGGAGCGGCAGTCAGCGGGCCGGCCTACCTGGCCTTGGCACGGATCTTCGGCACGAAAGAGGCAGCAGAGCTGATGTCTGCCAGGAGACGGGTTTAAGGTAATGTGAGCCTCGTACGACCTGAAATCAGGTTTCGGTGGCCCGCCGTGTCAGACTCGTGACTGGCCGCACAGGAGCAGTCACCGGAGGCCTTCTGGCACTCATGACCCATGCTGTCTGGCTCCTTCTGGAGGCAGGCTGGGATCCTTCCAATCGCTCGCCGGCCAGGGTGTGTCTCAAGACGGCCGCTATCGCCGCTGCCTCATGAGGGCCTGCCCCTCCCCGAATCTGTATCGAAAGGTTTTCTTCAGGCATGGGCCAAATCTAGCTCGATCAGTTCGATCAAGGTTCGGTTGGTCTGTTTCGGGTGAACAAAAGCGATTCTGGCTCCTCGACCCCCGATCCTGGGCTCCTTGTCTATCAACCTCGCACCCTCGGCCGCCAGATGGCCAAGCGCTGCTTCAATATCGGCGACCGCAAAACATAGGTGATGAATGCCCTCGCCGTGCCGTTCCAAGAATTTGGCGACAGGGGTCTGGGGACCGAGCGGCTGAAGCAACTGCACAAACGACCCCCCTATCGCAATCATCGCCTCTTCGACCCCTTGCGCCTCGACGGTCTCGCGGAGTATCGGAAGGACCCCGTATAGACGTTCGTATCCTGCCAATGCATCGTCGAGATCGTGGACGGCGATCCCGATGTGGTCGATGTTGGTGAGTTTCATGCCGGACACAGTACTGGCCGAGGGGTTGGCCCAGTCCAAATCGTCTTTCCTGGTGCCACCGTCACCCCGGTAGCCTTGCGGTATGAACTCAGTCATTCTCGGTAGCGCCAGAACCGCCATTGCAAGATTCGGCGGCGGATTCAAGAATCTCAGAGCGGTCGATCTCGGAGCCGCAGCCATTTCCGCTGCGCTCGAACGCAGCAGTGTCGATCCAGCCCAGATCGACGAGGTGGTCATGGGTCACGTCATCCAGGCAGGCGAAGGCCAGATCACTGCTCGCCAGGCAGCGGTGTGGGCCGGCATCCCCATGACCGTCCCATCGACCACGATCAACAAGGTTTGCCTGAGCGGCATGACAGCGATCGCCATGGTCGATCGCGCCATCAGGCTCGGCGAAACGTCGTTTGCCGTGGCAGGAGGCATGGAATCGATGACCAACGCCCCGTACATCGCCCCAGACTCTCGATGGGGTTCCCGAATCGGGGACACAAAATTGGTCGACGCCATGCAGCACGACGGACTGTGGTGCTCATTGGACCAGTGCTCGATGGGCGAGTCCTCCGATCAGAAGAATGCCGACCTCGGGATCTCCCGCCTCGCCCAAGACGAGTGGTCCGCCCAGAGCCACCGCCGGGCGGCGGCGGCGTCCGGATCGGGACATTTTGCCAAGGAGATCGCCCCGGTAGAAGTCCCTCAGCGAAGAGGCGATCCGGTCATGGTCGATACAGACGAAGGAATCCGCACGGACGTAACCGCCGAGTCGCTCGGGAAGCTGAGGGCGGCGTTCACCTCTGACGGCACGCTCACTGCCGGCAATGCATCCCAAATCTCCGATGGCGGCGCAGCCGTTGTCGTAGCCAGTCCGGAGGCCGCAGAAGCGATCGGGGCAAAGCCGATCGCGACCATCATCTCCTACGGTCAGATAGGTGGACCGGATCCCAGCCTGCACGAGCGGCCGGCGGAGGCCATCAACGCGGCGCTCAGACGGGCAGGTATGACTGTTTCGGATCTCGATGTCGTCGAGATCAACGAAGCGTTTGCCTCGGTTGCACTGTGGTCCGCGGACATGTTGGGGATAGACCACGACCGAGTGAACCCAAATGGGGGCGCGGTCGCCCTCGGCCACCCGATAGGTTGCACAGGCGCCCGGCTGGTCGTCACACTCATCAACGAACTGCAAAGAAGGGGCGGAGGCGTCGGTGCGGCCGCCCTGTGCGGTGGTGGTGGGCAGGGCGATGCGCTGATCGTGCAGGTGGGTTGAAATGGTCAAAGTCCCAGAGCGCAACCTCGCATTCGAACTCGCCAGGGTCACCGAGACCGCAGCCATGGCGGCGGCCAGATGGCAGGGTCGAGGCGACAAGGAAGCAGCCGACCAGGCGGCCGTCGACGCCATGCGCCTGATTCTCAGCTCGCTCGACATCGACGGAACCATCGCCATCGGTGAGGGCGAAAAAGACAATGCCCCAATGCTTTTCAACGGCGAGAGTGTCGGCACCGGCCAGGGAGAACAATGGGACGTCGCAGTCGATCCGGTCGACGGGACCACGCTCACTGCGAGCGGAATTCCAGGTGCGATCGCGGTCATCGCCCTCGCCGAGCGGGGCTCCATGTATTCGCCGGGGAGCCTGGTCTACATGGACAAGATCGCAGTCGGTCCTGAATCGGCCGGTCTGATCGATCTCGACGCGCCGATCCGCCACAACCTCGAACAGGTCGCCAAGGCCCGCGGCAAAGACCTGAACGACCTCACAGCCATCATCCTCAACCGGCCTCGCAACCAGCGCTACATAGACGAAGTCAGGCAAGCCGGGGCCCGAATCCGTCTCATCGACGACGGCGACGTGGCCGGGGCCATCGCCACCACCGAGAGTCACAGCGGCATCGACATTCTGCTGGGTGTCGGTGGATCCCCAGAGGCCGTGATTACCGCGGCCGCCTTGAGTTGTGTCGGAGGAGAAATCCAATGTCAACTGTGGGCCCGTGACGACGCCGAGCGGGAGTATGCC
The DNA here is from genome assembly GCA_937900165.1 of uncultured Acidimicrobiia bacterium. Lineage (GTDB taxonomy): Bacteria > Actinomycetota > Acidimicrobiia > Spongiisociales > Spongiisociaceae > SZUA-232. The sequence continues at coordinate 4,230 of CALCCX010000389.1, forward strand.
GCTGCCAACGACCATGACCTGGATTCGGTGCTGTCAATCCGTGACCTGGTGGATAGTGATCGGGTTCTGTTCGCTGCGACTGGCGTGACCGGTGGCGAGTTCCTCGACGGCGTCGAGTTCGTTCGCGACGGGGCCATCACGCATTCGGTCATGATGCGCCGCAAGACCGGATCGACCCGCCACATGACATCACGTCACGATTTCACCAAGCTGCGAAGTCTCTCCGCACTCATTCTCGACTGACCTGGGTCGACTACTGGTCGGGTCAGCTACGACTGGCGATCTCGACCGCTTCTGAGATGGTGCCGGCCACCGGGACGCCGACTGCCTCGAGATCGTGGAGGTGGTGTGAGCCCCCGTCGTAAAGGACGCAGTGGAGCCCTTGCTCCCTCGCTGCGTTCGCGTCGTCAGGTGTGTCTCCGATCATGACCACGCCCCTGCGATCGATTCCCCGCCTGTCGAGATCTTCGAGGTGACGCCCAAGGTGTGTTGACTTGAGCCCTCCTGGTGGACCGACCAGGCCTTGCACCACGGAGAAATGGGCGCCGATGCGGAACCGGTCGACAACTTTGAGCAGGTCGGCGTGGGCGTACATCGAGAGCAACGACTGGGACTGCCCCGCAGCCAGCACGGACTCGAGTGTGTCGATTGCGCCGTCCGTCAACTCGGCCTCGCCGACCCGCTCGTTGTAGACCCGGTGGAACTCTCCGTCGACCTTTTCCCATTCCGCCTCTTCGATCTTACGACCCGTCAGCCCTTCATACAGCAGGCTCACCAGATCGGAAGAGCACACGTCTGAACTCCAGTCACACTGA
>CALCCX010000390.1 GCA_937900165.1 uncultured Acidimicrobiia bacterium
TATCTATTCTATACTTATGAATGTCAGTCACATACTCATTGAACACAACTCAAATGAATGGGTAATAGAGAAAAAAGAAAGAAAAGAATTATATTTTTTTTTTAATGATACGGCGACCACCGAGATCTACACTCTTTCCCTACACGACGCTCTTCCGATCTGACGAGGGCACATGGGCAAGGGCGCTGGTCACGTCGAGGGGGGCCAAGGTGATCGGCCGCCTCGCTGGACTGGGCCACGAACAATGTGAGCACGCATTCGTAGCAGGCCTATTCGTGGATTTCGGCACGTCGATGTTGGCTGGTCGAGATTCGGCATACCGGCAGTGGCGAAGTGTGTTGCTTCGCGACGGGGCAGGCGCTGAGGAGCTTCTCGAACGAGAGCTGGAGATCTACGGGACGACCCACGCTCAGCAATCCGGCCAACTGCTCGAAGAATGGAACCTGCCACCGATCATCTCATCGGCGGTCGCCAATCACCACGACCCTGCGACCGATTTGGAACGCATCCTGAGAGCGGCGATGGCCGTTATTCCAGGCGACGACTTCGAGACTTCCTGTGTCAACCTCGATCTCGAAGAGACACTTGACACCATCGGGGTTGGCGAACACGCAGAGTTTGTGCGCCGTGAGGCTGCCCTCTTCGCCAACTCCGCCACCAGCGCGTTCATCTAACCAAGACTGACTCGTTAGAGGCAGACCCGCGCCACTCACCCCCAAGAGTCGGGCATTTGGGAGTTTCCAGACCAGAACCCTTACCCGGCTGAGCGGCGAGCCGACTGGATAGTCAAGCAATCCCCATTGCGTGCTACAGCGGGGGAGCCACCGGTTCCCCCGCTGAGTATTCAGGCTCGTCTGGCGGAGCCATCCGCCCGAAAGACCAAAAACGCAATGGGGTTGCTTGGACCGAATACGTCACCCGAGTGGCGTGGGAAACCGCGTGCCGGGTTCGGTCACCGCTCCGGGAATCGGGGTTGGGACTGCAAGTCAAGGGGGTAGTTCCAACTCCGTCCTCCCCCTCCCCAACGGCGACATTCCTTGGATCGTCTATTCAGATCAGCCAGGGACCTTGACACGACCCCGAGTTCGCGGAAATCGAATCGGAGCATGCTGGAAACAGGTGTTGTAGCGGTTGTACATGCTGAGTTTGGTGAAACAATCTGGCCTGGCGCATTTCCGTCCAACGGCGAGTGCTGTCGGGCGCCGACCGTCCGGCCGAGCCAGGTGCCCGACGAATTCCGGATGACTGACCATGACTTGCGCTCCCATTCGCGTGGTAGTTGACACCTAGCATATTCCTTCCAGTCGAATGGAAGGTCAAGGCCTTTCCGAACGCAAGGTCACCCGACGCCGTCGAGGAGTCACTCCGACGCGAGACGAGTTCTTCTCCTGCTCCCTAAACTCCTTTCGGACAACCAACAGAGGTAGCGGCTGTGAGGTACGAGTACTACGGGGTTGAGATGACTGACCGGCGTCTTCGATGAGCGACATGGGTCATGGCATGGCGGGTGGCGATGGAGAGGCCCCAGAGGACGAGGCCAACAGTCTGAGCCTCTTCGGCGCCGTGTCGCTTGGCACCGGGGTGATGATCGGTGCCGGCATCTTCGCCTTGACCGGCCAGGTCGCCGCCCTGGCCGGTGACCTGTTCCCTATCGCGTTTCTTGCGGCCGGTGTAATCGTTGCGTTCAGCGCGTACTCATACGTGAAGCTGTCCAATGCGTTTCCCTCCTCTGGCGGGGTCGCCATGTTCCTACGTGAGGCGTACGGACTAGGCACCGCGACAGGTGTTTTCGCCCTGTTGATGTATGTATCGATGGTCATCAGCGAGAGCCTCGTGGCTCGAACCTTCGGAGCCTACGTTCTCCAGATAGTCGGCCTGACACCGACATCGTTCTGGGTGCCCGCCCTCGGTGTCGCGCTACTCGCCGTTGCATTCGCGGTCAATCTCGCCGGAAACCGCGCTGTCCAAGCCTCACAGGGTGTCATGGCCGCCATCAAGGTCGGTGGGTTGGCGCTCTTTGCCATCGTCGGACTCTGGTTTGTCAGCTCTTCGAATTTCACCAACGGATCGACCGGAGCGGCCGCCGTTGGGCCAGGAGGCTTTCTGGCCGGGGTTGCCTTGGCCATCCTCGCCTACAAGGGTTTCACGACCATCACCAACAGTGGCGGGGAGATCGTAGACCCACACCGCAACACGGGTCGGGCGATCATCATCTCGATCGCGATCTCGGCGGTCCTCTACATTGCTCTAGCGATCACGGTGGCCGGCAACCTCAGCCTGACCGAGATCATCTCCGCCCAGAATTTCTCTCTCGCCGAGGCTGCCAGACCCGCCTTCGGCAATGCAGGGGTCTGGTTCACTGTCGTTATCGCGGTAATCGCCACTGCCTCGGGAGTCATGGCAAGTGTCTTCGCCGCCTCTCGAATGCTGGCGATGCTCAGCCGCATGAAAGAAGTACCTCACCGCCATTTTGGACTACCCGGCAACCTCCGCACCCACTCCATGGTGTACACGGTCACGTTTGCCATGGCCCTCACGATTCTGTTCGATCTCCAACGAATCGCGGCTCTTGGAGCGGTCTTCTATCTGATCATGGACATCGCCATTCATTGGGGGATCCTCCGACATCTCCGAGACCGGATCGACATTAAACCCGCCATCGTGGCCACTGCGATCCTGTTGGACGTCATCGTCCTTGCCGCCTTCTTGTGGATAAAGGCAACCGAAGATGTCCTGGTCCTCATCGTCTCTGCTCTCGGAGTTGCCCTCATCGTGTCGGGCGAAAAGCTGTTCATGCGATCCCACACCGACGCCTCTGGCAACATGGACATGTGAGTGGTCGCGGACGCGTAGCCCAGTGCTCGCCAGGCAGACATCTTCGAGCCGCCGGTTCATTGCACAGGTCATTGTTCAGCATGTTTCTAGGCGACTAACAGCATCATCGTGAGATCGGAAGAGCACACGTCTGAACTCCAGTCACACTGATATATCTCGTATGCC
>CALCCX010000391.1 GCA_937900165.1 uncultured Acidimicrobiia bacterium
GCCAGTTCTCCCACTACGGCAACAAAGAAGATGGCAATGGTCTTCAACGCCATCAAGCATCGCCTATTTGGATCTCAACAGCCATCGGCCTCAGGGTCATCCTCGAGCAGAATCGGGCAGTTTTCGAACGCTTCGCATCCACATAGGAGGCTGATATCCAGCATATCGATCATCGCCTGAATGTCCGACCTGGGCCCGCACCAGCTCGGCACGCTTGGTGGCGACCAGCTCAGTCCACTCAGGCTGAGCTGTCGGGTGCAGCAGCTCGCGGATCTCATCCAAACTGAAGCCGAGGGCTTGGGCTGCCTTGATGAACCGAAGGCGAGTCAGGGCCCCTAGGTCGAACATTCTTCGACCGCCCGCACGCGGGAGTTCGCCGATCAGGTTGGCCCCGTCATAGAACCTGATCGCCGAGGCAGACACACCGACTCGCGCCGAAGCCTTGCCTATCGAGATCAGCTCGTCGGCAACGGTGGCGGCCATGTCGGTCTCAGCAGCCACAGTCTGGGCCGCACCCACCGGCAGAAGAACCAGCCGCCTCAGGGTCCGACTCGAAGTATTGCTCTGTGAGTGCCCAGATCCCATCGAGCATCGCAGTATCCGACGTTTGCTCGAGCGTGATGTTCCAAACAATGTTCTCGCCTCTTCGCTCTACGGCGATGTTGAATCCCGGACAGCATTCCTGCTCGAGGGCGGCGAACCTCCGAGCCGTGGCCTCTACTCCCTCACCATCTCGGTAGATCAACACCACAGAGTTGTCAGTCCTCTCTCGCCCCACCAGCGCCGCGGCCGAGAACTCCGACAGATCCGTGAATCGTTGAGCGCGGGCATCTGCGTCGAGCGAGCACGAGCCGCCGAACTCTTCGATTTCCACTCCAGTGTTCGTAACCATGACCATCTCCTTGGTTCTCCAGAAGGCTTCAATCAGAACCTACGACTTCGACCCGGGTCGAAGTCAAGGAAATCCTGATGAAAAACGCTGGCATCAGGCTCAGCCCTCGTACTTTCGGCTCTAGTGGGGATATATCCGCAGCCGAGCCTAAGGTTCGCCACTTCGCCCACCCTCAGGCTGGGAGGGCTCGCCAGGTGTCGAGGGTTTCGGCGATTTCTTGGCGAGTTCTCGCCACTATTTCACTCAGATCTTCGCCGGCCTCCCGCAGGATGGGAGCTCCGAACTTCACCCGCACCCTGGTACCAAAGGAGATCGGGAGGAGTTTGTGGATCTTCCAGGCGCCATCCACCACCGCGGTGATCACCGGCAATTCTGAGGCCGCCTTGAGCAGATGGCGTGGTCCCGCCTCTGCGAACGAACCCAACTTCCCGTCTCTGGACCTGGTGCCTTCCGGGAAGATTACGACGCTCACTCCCCGCTCCTGGGCATCTTCGGCCATCTTCCCGATCGCCCGCAGCGCCTGGCGACGATCCTTGCGGTCGATGATGGCGTTGCCCCCTCGACGCAGGTTCAACGAGATGGCCGGAATCCAGCGCCCGAGTTCCTTCTTGGCAACGTACTTGGGGAAGTTCGTGAACAGCAGACCACCGATCAGAACAATATCGAGCATCGACTGATGATTGGAGACGATCACATAGCCCTTGCCGGGCTCGATGTCAGGATGCCGCTCCACGGACAGCCGGGTGCCGGCAACGCGGTACACCCACATGAGGGTGCGCTGCAATGCGGCCATCACGTACTCGAAGGGGCGAATACCGAACAATCTCGCCAACCTTCCGGCGAGATCGTACAAACCCAACGTGATCCCGAACAGCAGGAGGAACGGAATCGTGAAGATCCAGTCTATCGCCCGCTTCACATTTTCCTCCGAGACATCTGACGCGCTCCAACCAGCCGGCCCAGCACTTCAAGGCTACCCCACACGCGAACCGACGGAACTCGGCAAAGGCCGACCTCACCCATCGTCGGCCGCTTCACGTTCCGCCAACACGTCCCCAAGGAGATCTGGCCGGTCGGTGATTATTCCGTCGACGCCCAGATCGAGGAGTCTGTGCATTTCGGCCGGCTCGTTGATCGTCCAAACGTGCACATGTTTCAATGCAGCGTGCGCCGCGGCAACAATCTTGCGATCGACAACCGTTATCTGACGAGCCTTGGTTGGGACCTGTAGGGCATCAGCAGCCATGGACGGAACTCGGCCCATCCGGGCGGAAGCCAGGAACTTGGCCGTCTCCACCGGTCCGGCCGAGGTAGCCACCGTACCGTTTACCTCTTTGCGAAATCGACGAAGTCGTCGGTCCGAGAACGATCCCACGATCACCCTGTCCGACCATCGCCACCTCGCCAGCAGCCCACCGAGAATCTGATGCAAGTTGTCCTCTTTCAGATCAAGGGTCAGCACAGTGTCCGGAAACGTGTTCATCACCTCCTCCAGTGAGGGCACTGTCAAACCCTGACCGCGGAACGGGTGCGCCCCGTCCAGCTCGAAGTTCGCCCCGGCGTCGAACTGGGCCAATTGCTCGAAGGAAAAATCAGAGACCTTGCCGGCGCCGCTGGTGGTTCTGTCCAGCTTGGAGTCGTGATGGGTTACCAGCACTCCGTCTCGCGTGGCGTGTAGGTCGGTTTCCAAGAATCGGTATCCGAGATCTACCGCACCCTGAAACGCGGCCATGGTGTTTTCTGGCCACAGCAATCGAGAGCCGCGATGGGCAATGGCCATCGGAGTGCGGTGACGAAGGGCGGGGCGGCTCATAGACGAATGCTACGACGTGGCGGGCCGACTCGATCCGGCACAGCGCTCAGCGGGCGACCAGCGCGCCGCCCTTGAACACCTTCCAAGAGAGGTTGGTCCCAGGCCGATAGGCGAGATGGGTAGGTGAAGGGGCGTCGAGGATCACCATGTCGGCGACGGCACCATGGCCGATCCACCCTCGATCATCAAGGCCCAACGCGGCCGCACCCCCCTTCGTCGCGGACCAAATCGCCTGGTCGATCGTGAACCCGTTGACCAGAACGGCCAGTGCGATGGTCATCTGCATGCTCTCGATCGCGATGGTTCGTGGTGAAGAATCGGTACCCAAAGCGATTGTTGCACCGCTGCCCCAAAGCCGGGGCCCGTCCGCGGGCAGATCCCGGCCGGCCAGGTCGGCGCCCGGAGTCAGGGTCAAAACCACCCCGTCCCCCTTGAGCATACGGATCGAAGCATCGGCCAGATGCCCCGCGTGGTCGATCGCCACCGGCCCAAGCTGGGCCAACTCGCCGAGGTGATCCTCGGTCGTCATCCCGATGTGAACTCTGAGGCGGTACCCGGATTGGCGAGCTGCGCTGGCAATTAGGCCAGCCTCTCCGACATCTAGCTGGTCC
>CALCCX010000392.1 GCA_937900165.1 uncultured Acidimicrobiia bacterium
GTTCAGACGTGTGCTCTTCCGATCTCTATGGCAGCATTTCCAGGTTCCAATTGGAACGCTGGAGGAGGAGACTTTTGAAGAGGGTTTGGGATTCGATGGCTCAAGTATCCGTGGCTGGCAGGCAATCAATGCCAGTGACATGATGGTTGTACCGGATTCTGCCACAGCCAAGATGGATCCATTTTTCGCAGAGCCCACAGTAAGCTTTATCTGCGATATCGTTGACCCTATCACACGCGAGCGCTATTCACGCGATCCTCGCAACATAGCGACCAAGGCAGAAAATCACCTGAAATCTACCGGACTTGCCGATACAGCATTTTTTGGCCCGGAAGCCGAGTTTTTTATCTTCGACAAGGTGTATTACGACTCGACGCCGAACCATGCGTTTTACGAAGTCGACTCCGCGGAGGCGCGCTGGAACAGCGGAAACTCAGAGGGCAACGGACTGGGCAACCAGCAAGACTACAAGGGCGGCTACTTTCCAGTATCGCCTGCTGACACGCTCACCGACATTCGCTCTGAGATGGTCATGATGATGGAAAAGGTTGGCATTCATATCGAGTGTCATCATCACGAGGTCGCTACCGCCGGGCAGTGCGAGATCGACATGCGTTTTGCGTCGCTTACCAAGATGGCCGACCAGCTGATGCTGTACAAATACATCGTCAAGAACATCGCGCTCAAGCATGGCAAGACGGCCACGTTTATGCCCAAGCCCATCTTCGATGACAACGGTTCTGGCATGCACACCCACATGTCGCTGTGGAAAAACGAAAAGCCGCTTTTTGCCGGCGAGGACTACGCCGGCATGTCGGAGATGGCCATGTTTTACATCGGCGGCGTGTTAAAACATGCCAAAGCCATCTGCGCGTTCGCCAACCCGACGACCAACAGCTACCGTCGTCTGGTGCCCGGTTTCGAAGCGCCGGTGAACCTGGCCTATTCGAGTCGCAACCGTTCGGCCGCGATACGTATCCCTACGTATTCGCCCTCGCCTAAAGCCAAGCGAATCGAGGTGCGCTTCCCTGACCCGAGTTGCAACGGCTACATCGCCTTCTCGGCGATGCTAATGGCGGGTCTCGACGGCATAGAGCGCAAACTCGATCCGGGTAGCGCCCTGGACAAGGACATTTACTCTCTGAGCAAAGCCGATCTCGCCGACGTCGCCAGCGTGCCGGGGTCACTCGAAGGTGCACTCGAGGCGCTGCAAGCCGACCATGAGTTCTTGCTGCGCGGCGACGTGTTCACCCAAGATGTCGTCGACACCTGGATCAGCTACAAGAACTGTCGTGAAATCAACGAAGTAAGGCTACGGCCACACCCTCACGAGTTCGAACTCTACTACGACTGCTGATTGGTCCGAGGATGTGACCGTTCGGGGTCCGATGGTGCACCTACTCGGTTTCGCGTGTATCCCCCGCGGCGTCTTCCTCAACCACGCCTCGGTAGACGAAACCGGCCTCCTCGGCGGCTTTGGCGACCGTCTGGTCGCCAGCGTTGTCAACGCTCACACGTTGTGCGGCTAGATCGACCTCAACCTTGGCACCGTGGTGGGTGTCGAGGCCCTTGTCCGGTGGGAACACCCCAAGCTCGGAATGATCGCGCCGGACGAGTTCATTGAGCTCACCGAGGTCTCGGGTCTCATCACCGAGCTCACACGCCAGGTGCTGGTGCGCTCAATAGCTCAACTTGCAGAGTGGGACGACATCGGTGTGCACCTGGACGTGGCTGTGAACCTGTCGGTTCGGGACTTCCACGACGAGCGGCTGGTCCCATACATCATCCAGACGCTGCGCGATCACGAGATCGCCCCGAACCGTCTCATGTTGGAGATCACAGAAAGCCAGGTAGTCGACGATCTCGAACTGGCCACCGAGGTGCTGCTGAGGCTCAGCGCGCTGGGAATCAAGACATCCATTGACGACTTCGGCACCGGATACTCTTCGCTGACTCACCTACGTCAACTACCGGTCGCCGAGATCAAGATCGACCGGTCCTTCGTCGGGCAGATGGCGACGAACCTGAACGACGCCGTCATTGTCCGCTCCATTGTCGAACTCGGCCACAATCTCGACCTGGAAGTTGTCGCAGAGGGTGTGGAGGACGAGTGGACGATGGAAAGCCTTCGTCGCCTGGGTTGCGACCGTGCCCAGGGTTACTACTTCCAACCACCGGTGCCACCGGACAAGATCCCGAGATCGGAAGAGCACA
>CALCCX010000393.1 GCA_937900165.1 uncultured Acidimicrobiia bacterium
TCTATTCGATGGATTTGCAGAAGTGGCCAAGGCCCTGGCCAACGGTCGCAGGGCCGAGCTCATCGACGTCCTGGCCCAAGGAGAGCGCCACGTCGAGGAGCTCGCCTCTGAGATAGCCCATAGTGTCGCCAACACCTCGCATCATCTCCAGGCTCTGGCAGCCGCTGGGTTGGTGAGCACGCGTCGCGAAGGGACCCGGATCTACTACCGCCTTGCCTCAGACGATGTTGAGCGCCTTTGGTCGATTGTTCGCGTCGTCGCCGAGGCTCACATCGAGAATATCCACGAGTTGGCGTCGGACTACCTTGGCAACCGCAAGACGTTGGAGGAGATCGACCGCGACGAGCTTGCCAGGCGTTTGGAGACGGGCGAGGTTGTCGTCATCGACGTGCGACCGGAGGCCGAGTTCTTGGCAGGCCACATTGCGGGGGCGCGATCGATTCCCGTCGAAACGCTGGCGGCGTCAATGCGCGATCTCCCGGACGATGTCGAGATCGTCGCCTATTGCCGGGGGAAGTACTGCGTGTTCGCGGACGAAGCTGTGCGGATTCTGCGACGCCGCCATCGAAAGGCGCGCCGGCTCGAGGACGGGTTCCCGGAGTGGCGCCACGCCAACCTCCCGAGGCGGGCCGGATCAGAGAGCACCTGAGGTCTGCCGGCTTGTCGCCAACCTGGCCCTGTCGCCCGGGCCGTTTCTGTCAGAGACTCCGCCGTGCCGGTGGCCCAGCTGCCATCCGTGTCAGTCCCGCCGGTGGCTCAGCTTGACCTCGTGCAGTTGGCCGCTTGTGACGTCGTAGACGAAGCCGCGGATCGACTCTTTATGTGGCACGAACGGTGTCATGTACAGGCGCTGGATTGATTGGCGTACGTCGGCGTAAGGGTCGGTGAAGGACTCGAGTGCCCACCACGGTTTGACACCGAGTTCGGCTTCGAGTTCGGCGTTGAAGGCATCTTCGCTGACGTTCTGCAGGCCGCAGTCGGTGTGGTGGAGCAGCATGATCTCGTTGGTTCCGAGGTAGCGCTGCGACAAACACAGCGAACGGATCACGTCGTCGGTGATTACACCGCCTGCGTTTCGAATTATGTGGGCTTCGCCGTTCTCCAACCCGAGCAGTTGGAAGATATCCATACGCGAGTCCATGCATGCCACGACTGCGAGTTGGCGAGAGGGATTGACCTCGAGACCGGCATCGCCGAACTCCGATGCGAACGTGGCGTTGTTGGACAGGAGTTGTTCAACGGGCTCACTTGGTACGCCGTTCGGGTTTCCCACTTAGGTGTCCTTTGGTGATGGCGGGGCCGTGTGTGCCCCGAACGTGTTCGACGTGGCCAAGGGGCTGGCTGTTGACGAGAAATTGCCCACGCAGAATCCCGTAGGGTACCCCGGAGGCACCGTCTGCCCGGCTCGACCGGTGGTGCCGAGCCTGACTTGAAGGGAACATCATAGTAACGGGTTGGTTCCAGCAAAGCGTCGATTTCGATCCCACCGAGGGTGAGGATTGGCGGACCTCTAATGGGGCCTATGACATTTTCGTCAGCAAGTATTCGGCCGATGGTGCTTATATGTGGACTCGAACCATTGGAGGAGACAACCACGACGATCCCTGGGGAGGCGTGACCATAGACAGCCAGAACCGTATCATCATCGCTGGTGCTTTCGGTGTGGAAGGTCTGGGTGCCGGATACACAGTCGACTTTGACCCCACAGGTGGAGTGGATTTGCACACCACGCAAGGAGGTCGGGATATCTTCGTGACTCGTTTGTACCCTGACGGAAGCTATGATCGAACCTGGACCATTGGCGGGACGGGACGTGATA
>CALCCX010000394.1 GCA_937900165.1 uncultured Acidimicrobiia bacterium
CGGGCCTGGACGAAAGATTACAACGAGGAGAGACCGCATTCCGCGCTCGCCTACCAGACGCCCAAGGTTTTTGCAGAACGCATGATCACCGCAACCGACGGCCACGCTGCGCCACAGACCAACTCCGCGCAGATGTCGGTTGCTCCACCTGCGCCACATGGCGTATCAACCAAAAGGACTCCGGTTCAGGCTGGGGGATAATTCAGGGGCAGGTCACTGTCTTTTCGCCTCCGGAACTGGCGCTCGAGGCCGGAACGGGGGTGGTCTTCATTTTGCTTTGCATGAGGGTATTCCTCCTTTGGGATGAGTGGCGCCAGAACATTCCAGCACCTGCATTCCCCCATGCATGCTCGCTCTGAAAAAGTAGAGAGACTTCATTAACCGCCTCATGCGTCTTGACGTGTTCCTTCCACTGGTTGTTGGACTCGTCCCACGAGCCGACGTTCTCCCGCCGTGATTCGAGTTGGTTCTTGACGGCTTCGATAATGGATTCGAGTCCTTTGGATGTGACCAGACCCTCGCGGATGCGATGGAATGTCGTCCCACCCGTTCCAACCGAACTCCCCCTGGATCGTTCGAGCGAAGCCAGTTCGTCTTCAAGCTCCTTGACGCCCTCTTCCCATTCATTCTTTTCCTTGGAGGCGTCCTTCAGCCCTTCCAGTGCCTCGTTGAGGCTCTTTCTTCTGACTTCGACTTCGGCCTTGGCCTCGTCGCAGGCTTTCTGCGCCTGGACCCAGCGGGCCTTCAGCGGAATGCACGGATCGCCCTCCCTGGCGAAAAAGAAAACGCCGCCACCAACAACCAGCAGGAGTCCGCCGATCCACCACCAGGCTGTGAAGGAAGTTCCGGTCTCTGGGTCGACGATCTGGATCGAAGTAGGAGGCGTGGACTCGGTCGTGGCGGTCGTTTCGGCAGTCTCAGTAGTAGGGGTGGTTTCCGCGATTGTCGTGGTCGTGGTCGCAGTCGTTGTCGTCGTTGTTGTCGGAGGCACAGTCGTTGTCGTGGTCGCAGACTTGACGAGCGAGAGCGAGCCAGGGTCACAGACATTCTCGGCGTCGTCGACCACGAATGCCCCATTGTCACCAATCCCTGAGAAATCGATGTCGGCCATCACCCCACCAGGGTTCATGTACAGATCGGTGATCTGATGCGGACCGAACGAGAAAAGCGGGGCACGAACCATGCCGATCCCAGCAGAATTGATGGTGCCGAAGCTCTCCACCACACCAGATGCTCCGTCGAACGTGATCATCACATCGTTTCCAGCGAGCGTTGGATCCAATGAGAAGAGGAATTCGACGGCACTGGGAGCGTTGCCAATCGGATTGTCAGGGAAATGATCGATGCCGATGCATGAATCGGCCGGGAAGAAGGGCGGCTGGGCTGAGCCAGGGAGCGCAGGGACAATCAGCAGCGCTGAAGCGGTGGCCCCTGCCACCACCAATCGGATGAGCTTTCGGAACATTTCAGACCTCCATGAGCCCAGGAACGCACATTTGGATCGATCGCGCTCTCCGAGCATGTATCGAGCGGCCTCCCGCCGGGGTTGAGCGTTCTCACGCACAGTGGTACTCCGTGTCACGGAGGCATTGTGTGGGCGAGAGTCAGAAGTACAGGCGGGAGACGGTTTGCGCCACGCAGGCCGGTTTCTCTGAGCCTTCGAGTTCGATGGTGACTTCCTGCTTCACCTGAAGACCGCCCGCCACTTGTTCGACCTCCCTGAGGGTCGAACGGGCCCGGATTCGACTGCCGGAAGGGACAGGCGCGATGAATCTGACCCGGTCAAGGCCATAGTTGATGCCCATACGGACCCCTGGAACTTCGAGTTTTGGCTGCAGGGTGACCATCAGTGACAGAGTGAGGAACCCGTGGGCGATGGTCGTTCCGAACGGACCGGCCGCAGCCTTGTCATGGTCGACGTGAATCCACTGGTGATCATCGGTCGCATCGGCGAATGTGTCGATCCGCTCCTGGTCAACCACGAACCAGTCGCCAACGCCTATCTCATCGCCAACCCTCGCCTGCAGATCCTCGAGCACTCCCATTGCAGTCTCCTCCTTGAGTGCAACGAGAGTACCCCTTCACCTTGAATCGGCCCGACTCCGCGTCGATATCGACCCGACATCGCGTCCGATCGATCCCGACTTTTCGTCGACGCTCACCCCATGCAAACTGCCACGAATCCCGATGGAACCGGAGACGTGAGATGCCCCCTGGGGTCGGCCCAGTCCACTTCCTACCAGTCGCATCTACCCTCATCGCCGCCGCGTTCTCGGTAGTCCTGTACCGGCATTGGAAACGGTCGCCCGGAGCCAGGTACCTGTTCTGGTGGACGGCAGGCGTGGTCATGTTCGGCGTCGGCACGGCAACCGAGGCAACCACGACATTGGCCGGCTGGAGTGAACCGGTCTTCAGAGCCTGGTACATCACGGGGGCCCTTCTCGGCGGAGTGATGCTCGCTCAAGGAACCGTCTATCTCTTGCTAAATCGAGCGAAGGCCGACCGGCTCACAGTTGCCGTAGTCGTCTACGCATCGATTGCCGCGGTCTTTGTCCTGAGTTCCCCACTCGACCTCTCGTTGGTCGAGCCTCACCGACTCAGCGGCGAGGTGTTGGAATGGTCCTGGGTGCGTCTGTTCTCGCCGGTCCTCAACACCTACGCCCTCTATTTCCTGGTCGGAGGCGCCGCCTGGTCGGCGTGGCAATACCGGCAGCGATCCGACCGCCCGAAGGGAAGGGTGGTGGGCAACGCGCTGATCGCTCTTGGAGCTCTGCTGCCCGGGATCGGAGGGGGTTTCGCCAGGGCCGGCACCGTCGAAGTGCTCTATGTGGGCGAGTTCATTGGACTGATCTTGATCTGGGCGGGATACCGCATGATCGCAACCGATTCGACAACGCAATCCATCCACAAAATCCAGCGAGAGCTGGCCGAAAGGACCCCAGCATGAGACGCAATGTGCTGATCGCCCTCGCTGCATTGGCCCTCGTGGCCGCAGCGTGTGGGGGTACCGACAACGAGACAACTACAACCGCGGCCACCGCGGACGGGGTGACAACTACCCAAGCACCGATCACCCAAGCGACGAGTTCCACCACGCAAACCACCTCCACGACGGCGCCGACCGTCCCGGAAGTTCGCTTGTTCACAAGTGCGGACGGAGTCGAGGTCGAGGTCGTTGACACGTCGCGAATTGTCACACTCACCGGTGACCTCACCGAGATCGTCTTCGAACTCGGCCTGGGCAGCCAGATCGTCGCCGTCGATGTCACTACAACGTTTCCTGAAGAAGCAGCCGATATTCCGGTGATCGGGTTCGCCCAACAACTCGCGGCCGAGCCGGTGTTGGCGTTCACTCCAACCCTGGTAATCGGAGACATGACGATCGCCCCACCAGAGGCGATCCAGCAGATCAGGGATGCCGGCATTGCAGTGATGCTGTTCGAGAACCCGACGACCCTCGACGGGATTTCTGCCAAGATCACGCAGGTGGCAGAAGTTCTCGATGTGGCAGACGCAGGCGCCGTCCTGGCGGCTTCGGTACAGGCAGACATCGACGCCGCTCTAACGCTCGCCGCCGCCGCTGAAAGAAACCCGACGATCGCCTACATCTATGTGCGCGGCCCTCAAACCATCCTGCTGTTTGGGCAGGGCATGCCAACCCAGGCGATGATCGAAGGGGCCAACGGCGTCGATGCCGGAGTCGCAGCGGAGGTGTTCGGGGCAGTACCTCTCACCCCTGAGGCTCTGGTCGCGACCGCGCCTGACGTGATCGTTGTACCGGAGGCAGGCCTGGCCGCCTTGGGCGGCTTGGAGGCGCTGGCCGCCATCCCCGGTATCGCCGAAACACCCGCGGGTCAGGCTGGGGCGTTTTTGTCGTACGACGAGGCCTATTTCTTCAATTTCGGACCCCGGGTAGGCCAGGCGCTGGCCGAGTTCGTGACCGACGTGCACCCGGAGCTTGCGGGCGGGTGACAGCCAGCCAGACCTTTGAGACCGAATCCGACGCCGCCCCCCTAAATCGGGGGCGGCGTTGGCCGTGGTGGGTTGCGCTGCTCATCTTGAGCTTGGCGATGGCGACATCGCTGTCGGTGGGCGCGGCCGCGATCGGTCTTGGAGACGCGTGGACGGTGGTCCTGTCCCATGTAGGAATCGGATCGGCCCCCTCGGTTTCGATCGACGGCGTCATCTGGGCAATCCGGCTCCCCCGCATACTGCTCGGAGTCACAGTAGGTGCCGCCCTGGGGGCGGCCGGAATGGCCCTGCAAGGGCTATTCCGCACTCCGCTGGCCGACCCTCACCTGCTTGGCCTGGGACCTGGCGCGGCAATCGGGGCAGTACTTGGAGCAGCGGGAGGAGGAATCCAGGGGGCGATCGCCGGCGGTGCGGCGGCTGGTCTGCTCGCAGGGTTTGCGGTCAGATGGGTTGGGAGGAGCTCGAGCGGCGACCCCGCCCGACTGATCTTGTCAGGAGTCGCGCTGGGAGCTGCCTTTTCTGCCTGGGTGGGGTTCTTGGTGTTCGGACTCGATCGTTCGAGTGTCGCGCCGATCGAATTCTGGCTCTTGGGCAGCCTCACCGGATCAACCTGGAGGGCGTTTGGGACTGCGACAGTGCTCGTGTCCATCGGGGTCATCGGATTGATGACCGCCGGTCGCTCCCTCGACCTGTTGTCACTCGGTGAATCGACGGCCAGGTCGCTCGGCGTCGATATCGGCTTGGTGTCCACCATGGTGGTGCTCGGTTCCGGCATGATCACCGGGGCAGCGGTGGGGACGGGGGGAGTGATCGAGAGCGGAAGAGCAC
>CALCCX010000395.1 GCA_937900165.1 uncultured Acidimicrobiia bacterium
CCATGTCGAGGTTGAAGTCGGCGAGTCCGGTCTGGATCATCCGAGTTATGCCAAGTGCGAGGATGTGAAGTCGGTCTCCGATCGGCGTCTGATCGATCGCCTCGGGGTGACAGGACCCAATGCCATGTTCGAGATCAGCCGAGTGCTGCGCTACCTGTTCGATCTCTGATATCTGGCCCGTCCCTGCCGTCGGTCAGTCGCGCCAACGTTTCACACGTTGATCAGGTAGACGGTTCCGACGAGCAGCATGGCGAGCACGGCATTGACTACTTGGCGTCTGCGGTCGTCAGTAAGGAGACGGCCGACCGCCGAGCCTGCGGCAGCCCAGGTGGCGACGCAGGGAAGATTGACAGCGCTGAAGATGAGCCCCAAAAGCCCTGCGGAAACCAAGAGGTTCTGGTCCGGAACCAGAAACGAGCCGACCGCCGTGATCCCCATAACCCAGGCCTTCGGATTGACATACTGGAAGGCCGCCGCCTCTACAAACGACATCGGTCTGGCGGAGGTGTGCTGTTGAACTCGCCCGGCGTTGAAAATTCGGTAGGCGAGATACAACAGGTAGGCGGATCCCAGTATCCGCAACGTCGGCGACAGCCAGCTGACGCGCTGAAAGAGCGCACCAAGCCCGAGCGCTGTGGCCAATAGGAGGGTTAGGAATCCGAATGTCACCCCAATCATGTGGGGGAGCGTGCGACGGAAGCCATAGTTGATACCAGATGCCCAGAGCATGACATTGTTTGGGCCAGGGGTGATCGAGCTGACGAACGCAAAAAGGGCGAGTGCTCCGACGTTCATCAACTCTCGCCTTCCGGGGATTTACATGTATCTATCACTGACTTGCATACAATTTCACGATTGGCCCTTGAAATCTAGGGCCAATTGGTCAAGAATTGGCTGGAAATGTCCAGCGATAGTCTGTCAGATTTTGCAGCTCGGCTCGGCCATTGGGACGCTGGAGACGGCCCTCTCTATGGTCGACTCGCCGCCGCGCTGCGCCGCCTGCTCGAGAACGGCGAACTCCGGACGGGCGCCTCGCTGCCACCTGAGCGGCTTCTGGCCGGGGCTCTCGCTGTCAGCCGAAACACAATAAGCGCTGCGTATGGGGAGCTGCGTCGCGACGGATGGGTCGATTCCAGACGCGGGTCATCCACTACGGTCAATTCGGCCGGGTATTCGCCGGTTGGTGCCCATGTTGCCAATGGGCTGTTCGCCACGTTGATACGAGACAACCCGGATGTGATCGACCTCACAATTGCGGTTCCCCAGGCTGCCCCGATCGTGACCGAAGTCTTGTCGAATCCGGCCGCCCACATCGACGATCCGACGACGCTGACCGCTGGACACGGTTACCAACCACGGGGCAACCCGGCCCTGCGAGAATCGATTGCGGCGATTCTGACAGGCAACGGGCTTGGGACGACTCCAGATGAACTGCTGATCACCACGGGTGCACAGCAAGGCATTTCCTTGGTCGCCAGAGCGCTACTCCGGTCAGGCGATGTCGTCGGCATCGAGGAGGTCAGCTACCCGGGGGCAATAGACGCGGTCTGCAATACCGGGAGCCGAATCGTTCCGCTTCCACTCGCCGATCTGGGGGTGGACGTCGAAGCTCTGACGGCTGTGGTTCGGCGCGAGCGCCCCCGGCTGCTCTATTTGGTGCCCACGTTCCACAACCCAACGGGAACCGCGCTGGATGGCGTTCCCAGGAAGCGGCTGGCCCGACTGATCGCCGAGACCGAGACGACCACCATCGACGACGTCACGCTGGCCGATCTCGACTTCGATCAACCCGCCCCTCCCCCGCTGGCCGCCCTCGAACCTGAGGCCCCGGTCATAACCATCGGCAGTCTGTCCAAGGTCTTCTGGGGTGGCTTGAGGATCGGTTGGGTGCGGGCCAGGCCGGCCGTGATCTCTCATCTGGCGGGCCTCAAGGCTGCCTCCGATCTCGGCGGAAATAGCCCGAGTCAAACTTCCGCGGTCGCCATGCTCGAGCATTATGAGGAGACGAGGTCGTGGAGAAAGCGCCAACTCGGCGAGTCACTGGACGCCCTGACCACTGCATTGAAGACTCGGCTACCTGAGTGGCAGTGGGAGGCTCCTCTCGGTGGACCTCACCTCTGGATCCGTCTACCGGAAACAGACGCGGCAGGCTTCACCCAACTCGCCCTTCGCTCCGGGATCGCGCTGGTGGCCGGGCCGTTGCTGGCGGCGACAACCGGCGTGGCCAATGACCGGATCAGGATCCCATACTACCTGCCAGGGCCCGAACTGGTGACCGCCGTTTCTTGCCTCGAAACTGCCTGGCGATCGCGAGGTCGGTCACTGGACCTTCGAAACTGACCTGACTATTGAACTGTCGAGTTGGTGACTTGGATCGGACCACTGCCCAGATAGAAAATGCTCAGATATGGATTGGTCCAGAAGCCGCCGCTGGGGCTGGTTCGAATCGTCGAGTCTTCGATGATCAAGTTGCCGGTGAGATTGTTGCTCACGAAGAAGACGCCGGCTCCCCCCTCAGGAGCCGTTCCGTTCTCGATGAGAGTGCCGGCCAGGCGCATGACCATGGTCAAGCCATCTGCATATAGGGTCCCGCCATTGCCTCCACCCGGAGTACCGGATGCCGCCGGATTGGCTCCCCAGCCAGTCGCCGTGTTGTAGGAGAAGTAGCTGTTCAGGATCGCCACTGAAGCGTGCAAGGTGCTGACGGCCGCGCCGTTTGAGCACTGGTTGCCCAGATCCGGACTGCCCCCAAAGGTCGAGTTGATGATGTAGCTCGATGCTCCCGGGTACATGAGGATCAATCGCACGCCGGCGCCGCCTACATCCGGTCCGGTTGTTGCACAGACGTTGGAAAAGAACCGGGAGTTGACGGCCTGGAACTGGCCTCCTTGAACGTGGATTGCCCCACCACCAGCCTGGTCGCTGCCGGAGTTTCCGTTGATGAACGTGAGGTTTTGCACAGTCAATCGGGGGAACTCCTGGATGTCACAGCGGGTCGTCGTCCATACCAGGGCAGGATCGCAAGTGTTCATATAGAGGATGCGGCGCTGGTCCAGGCCATCGAGAGTCACAAGCCCTCCCCCATCGACCACGATCTCAGGGCCCGTGTCGTTGTAGATGAGGGCCGTATCCGTCATCCCGATGGTGACGGGGTCCGGTCCGCAATCGAAGGTGATGATCCCTCCAAGCGCGATCGTATCAACGACCGCTTGTGATGTGCAGGACCCAGGAGTACCGGTTCCTATGACCCGGTCCGGGTTGGAGGTGTCCATTTCGCCTGCCCCGGCCGGAATCGGCGCGTTGCCATCTGGGTTGCCGGGCACTGGCAGCGGTCGAGGAGGAACGTCGATGGGCTCCAAACCCAACGCCCTTCCGAGGAAGGTCGCCATTTGTGCTCTGGTGACGAAGTCGTTTGGGCAGTAAAGGCCGGTTTCGCAGCCGGCGGTGATGCCGGCTTGGGCGATGGCGTTGATGTTTGGAGCGTGTACTCCACCGACATCTGAGAAAGGACCGTCTGCCACGGGGGCGAGATTTTCGGCCCTCGCCAGGAAGGTGGCCATCTGAGCGCGCGTTACGAAGTCGTTTGGGCAGTACAGGCCGGTTTCGCAGCCGGCCGTGATGCCGGCTTGGGCGATGGCGTTGATGTTTGGAGCGTGTACTCCACCGACATCTGAGAAAGGACCGTCTGCCACGGGAGTCAAGTCCTTGGCGCGGGCGATGAAGGTTGCCATCTGGCCCCGGCTGACGAAATCACCTGGGCAATAGCGGTCCGTGGAGCAGCCGGTTGTGATGCCAACCGCGGCGATCGCCTCGATGTACCCCTCGTGGACGTTGCCGTCGTCGTCGATGAACGACCCTCCAGGCTCGATTTCTTGGCCTGCCGCACTCAGAGGTGCAAGGCCGGCGACCAGAACAAATGCAACCAAAGCCACTGTGATCAACTTCTGGCTACCCATCGTTGCTCCTATCGAGTGTTTGGCGAGATCTTGGGATCCTCACGAATGTCGGCAATCCGGCGCGGATCTTGAACCCCGGCGTACGTTTAGAACTCGCATGACGAATTGGACGGGTTTATCTATCCAGATCGATCGCGGGTCGGAACCTGCTCGATGTTTTCGGTTACCTCAGCGATGCGTTCGTGGTGGTGGATGACTTCGTCGATGATGAATCGCAGGAATTTTTCCGAAAATTCGGGATCGAGGTGAGCGCTGTCGGCGAGTGAGCGAAGACGGGCGATCTGGACCTTCTCTCGATCTGGGGCGGCCGGCGGCATACCAGTCTTTGCCTTGTACACACCCACCTTTTTGGTGATCTTGAACCGCTCCGCCAACAGGAAGATCAGCGCCGCATCGATGTTGTCGATGCTCTCTCTATAGTCGTCGAGCTTTCTGTTCGTCACTTGTCCTCCCTGACGGCCTATGTGGGCACGGCCTCCCGTGCGGGCGAGACCCTACTGGAGACGGAAACGCCATGAAAATGCCGCCTAGTTGGCGAGGTCTGAAACGAGTCGCCATTTGAGTTCGGACAGACGAGGTGTCAAGGAAACGTGGTACGTGTGAGGATTGACCAGACGTCGCACCCCCGCGTCCAGTCTTGCGAGGTCTGCCTTCCTCCTGGCGCGAGCTTCTTCTACATTGCCAAGATCGGCGATGACGGAGCCTTTCCTGACGAAATCAACCAGAAGCGGTTCGACTTCGGAAACCTCGGTTGCCTCAAGCTGCCGTCCGACCGATGGGTGGGAGGGGTGCACGAGGCTGAGTGGGCCGACGGTTGGTGCCTCATCGGCCAGGCCGATCAAGTCTGCGGTGGCAGTTCCTCTCGAGGAGTAGATCCGCCAAACGCCCTTGGGGCCGGGGTTGACGACCTTGGCCGGAGTGTCGGAGATCTTGATCGCGGGTTGGCCCAGTCCGTCAGCATCGTGCACCGACACGGTCTTGTAAACGCCGTCGAGGCTCGGATCCCCGTCAGACGTGACCATCCGAGAGCCGACGCCGTATATCAGTCTCGACAGCAGGGCACCAGGATCGACGCCCCAGTTAGGTGCCTCGTCGATGATCTGGGTACGGATCTGGAAGATGGTGAGTTCGTCGAGTTGGCTGGACAAGGCTATTGCCGCTTCCTCAAAGCCGGCCTCTTCCAGCATCTGGGCCGATCGTATCGCGAGGTGAGCGAGGTCTCCGGAGTCGAGGCGAATGCCAACCGGGCGATGGCCCTTCGATTTGAGTTCTTCGAATACCTTGATGGCATTTGGGATGCCTGATTCGAGCGTGTCGATGGTGTCAACCAACAGAAGGCAATCATCCGGGTACACCTCCGCGTAGGCCCGAAACGCCTCCAGTTCACCACCGGCTATCGCGATGAAGGCCTGCACCATCGAGTGAGCATGGGTCCCCTTGGACGGCACTCCGAGCTGCGCGGACATTCCCATGTTGGACGAAAACTGCGCTCCGCCTATCAGGGACGCTCGGGTTGCAGCATTAGCGGCCCAACCGGGGGCTCGGCGCATACCGAATTCCAATACGGTTCCGCCCCCGGTTGCCTCGGCCACTCTTGAAGCCTTGGTTGCGATCAGGGTTGGGAAATTGAGGTGATTCAGGAGAGACGTTTCGAGTAACTGGGCAGCCGCCAGCGGCGCTTCAATGATCGCCAGAGGAACGTTGGGATGGACCACCCTGCCCTCTGGGATGGCTCGCAAATTCACATCGGTGAAGCCCCCGTTGGAACGCAGCCAGTCGAGGAAGACATCGGAAAACGTGTTGGCTCCCGTGCGGCCTCGCAGGTCTGTCAACGCGGCGATATCGGCGTCCGTGACCTCCGCTTCGGTCATCCACTCTACGAGCGGACCAAGACCCGCGACGATGCAATAGCCGGCCTGGTGTTCGCCGTAGTCGGGATACGATCTGAAAAAATAGTCGAATTGCGAGGTTCGGTCGTGGATCCCAAACCGGTGATACAGCTGGATCATCGTCAGCTGGTAGTGGTCTGTGAACAAAATGCCCTGCGCGGTCACGAGCACGACGTTAGCGGTGTGCTTATCAGATCGGAAGAGCACACTCTGAACTCCAGTCACACTGATATATCTCGTATGCCGTCTTCTGCTTGAAAAAAAAAAATAAATTAAAAAATAAAAAAAAAAAAAATATAATCAAAAAC
>CALCCX010000396.1 GCA_937900165.1 uncultured Acidimicrobiia bacterium
CTCCCTCTCCAGCCACGTCTTCCTTCCGTCATCCTGCCATGCTTAGATCGTAATTTCCGAAAGTCTTCTATATCATTTTACGTTTTTTTTTTAATGATACGGCGACCACCGAGATCTACACTCTTTCCCTACACGACGCTCTTCCGATCTCAACCATACCTCGTCGAATCCTGAAGACTCGGCCGTTGCAGCCGCGCCGGCGACTTGCTCCGGCGCAACAGCGCTGCCCAAGACCAACCCCAACGAAGGCTCAGTGGTCACCTTTGGGTCTCATCATCCAGGGAGAATCTCTCACTCGAGTGATACCTTTGGGGGATCAACATGGAGGCAACGAGGCTATGGCCACCAAACACGATGCCAGGCTGCTCATCAACCATATTGTCGCTGCCTACAACTCGCACGACGTAGACGCGCTCGTAGCTTTCTACAAGTCCGACGTCACGTATTGGAGTGCTCTCGAAGGTCTGAAGACTGGAGTCGACGCGGTGCGAGAACATATCGATCACCTCCACGAGATTCTGCCAGACGAAAAGATGCAGGCCCAGACCATCGTCACCGACGGGGACTTGGTAGTGGTCGAGTTCGAGAGCACCGGAACCAATCCGGTTGGCCATCCGTACGCGATCAAATTCACAGAGGTCTTCGAACTGTGTGATGGAAAAGTTGCGTCGATCAAGACCTACCTCGATCCGGACGAGGTGGCCGACGCGATGAGCCAACGGGAAACCCCATCAGCCTGACACGGCCAAAGTAGGCACCGCGAAGCACTCGACCTGGTGGCCAGCCACAAACGTCTCCAGCTCAGGCATCTCCTCCCGACACCGCGGGTGGACGAGGATACAGCGGTCCTGGAAAGCGCAGCCGCCAGGAGCATCGGCCGGATTCGGGGTCTCTCCCTCGAGAATGATGCGCCGCGTGTGCCGGTTTGGATCGAAAGAAGGCACCGCCGACAGCAAGGCCTTGGTGTACGGGTGCTGGGGAGACTCAAACAGCACCTCCGTAGCGGCGACCTCCACGACGCGTCCTAGATACATAACGGCAACGCGGTCTGCGATGCGTCGCACGGTGCTGAGGTCGTGGCTGATGAACAGGTAGGCGACATTTCGGGTGCGCTGGATATCGCGCAATAGCGAGATGATCCGGCCGCGGACCGACTGATCAAGCGACGACGTCGGCTCGTCGAGTACCACAAGCTCTGGCTCGCTCATTAGTGCCCTCGCCATGGCTATCCGCTGCTGCTGGCCTCCGGAGAGCTCGCGAGGACGCCGCGACTTGTAGGCCGGACCTAGTCCTACGAGCGTCAGAACCTCGTCGACCTTCTTCTCGATATCGATGCGGCTGCCCCCCTTCATCAGACGAAGCGGCTCGCGAACCGTGGTACCCGCTCGAAATCGTGGATTCAGCGACGAGTCCGGATGCTGGAATACCATTTGAATTCGACTGCGGAAACCCTTGCTACCGAGCAGATCCTCCAACTGCTCACCACCGAAGATGACCTGTCCAGAGGTCGGGGCTTGCAGACCGACTACAACCCGGCCAAGAGTCGTCTTGCCACAACCCGACTCTCCTACGAGCGCGACAGTCTCTCCTCGGTCGACTTCGAGATCTACCCCTCGTAGTGCCGGGACCGACTTGGAACCGTGTCCGTAGACCTTGTGAAGGCCGCGAATCTCAAGAAGCGACAACTCGGCCGTCCTTGTTCAGAAAGCATGCTGAAGCGTGGCCGTCGCCGAGGGAATACAGCGGGGGAAGCTCGTTGCATGCGTGATGGGCGTGAGGGCACCGATGCGAAAAGCGGCAGCCTTTGAGCGCGAAGTTGACCCCGACGTCAACGATGCGATGGTCAACCTCTTTGTCGACCGCGTCGAGGAGGTAGCGCGTGTACGGATGCTCCGGACCATCGAGGAGATCGGCGATACCGGCCCTCTCCATGATTTGTCCCCCGTACATGACCACGACGCGATCACACATCTCGGCGACGGCGGCGAGGTCGTGCGTGATGAACAGCACACCACATCCGATCTCATCGACGAGCGATCGGATCAAATCAAAAATCTGGGCTTGGATCGTGACGTCGAGGGCGGTCGTCGGCTCATCGGCGATCAACAGGCGAGGTCTGCACGCCATCGCCATTGCGATCATCACCCGCTGACACATCCCACCTGACAACTGGTGGGGATAGGCGCGCGCCACCCGGTCGGCACCGGGTATGCCAACGCGCCGCAGCATGTCAACGGCTTGGGCCTTGGCGTCTGCTTTGCTGAGACCTTGGTTGGTCTCGAGCACCCTGGCAACCTGCCGACCGGCCCGCATAGTGGGATTGAGCGCGCTCCGAGGTTGCTGAAAGATCATCGAGATGTCGGCCGACACTCGCCCGGAAGCCCTCGCAGCGTAGGCTAGTTCCCGGTTCTCGAGCTTGACGCTCCCCCCGCGGAACTCGATACCGTTGGGCAACAATCCGATGACCGCGAGCGACGCCATGGTCTTGCCAGACCCAGACTCACCGACGATGCCCAGGATCTCGCCCGCACCTACATCAAAGGCGACCTCGCGCAAGAGGAGGTGAGGTGAGCCGGCGACTCCAACGTTGAGACCTTCGACCTCCAGCAGGCTCATGACGCTGTATCTCCGCCGAATTCGTCCCCGATGAAGTGAAAGGCCATGACGGCCAGGACGATCATTCCACCCGGAAACAAAGACGTCCACCACTCACCGGTGATGATGTCCTTTGCTCCTTCGCCCACCATGACCCCCCATTCGGCGGTGGGTGGCTGAATCCCGACGCTCAGGAACGCCAGCCCGGCGACCGTGAGCACTGCGTAGCCGGTGACCAGGGTGGCACCGACGACCGATGGGCCCAATGAGTTCGGCAAAACATGGCGGAACGCAACCCGCAATGAGCTGTTTCCCGCCAATCGCGCCCCGTCCACGTATTCGAGTTCGCGTTCTTTGAGTACCTGAGCCCTCGTCAAACGTATGAAGTACGGAACGAACGAAACGGAAACGGCGAGGATCACATTGACCATTGTCTCCTCGAGCGCGGCAACGATGATCAACGCCAGCACGAACCCTGGAAAGGCCAGAACCACGTCGGTGAGGCGCATCATGACCTCATCGGTCGCTCCGCCGAAATAGCCGGCAATCACTCCGATGACCGAGCCCACTGTCATCGCAAGCACCGAGATGACTATGCCGATTGTGAGATCGAGGCGGGCGGCGTAGACCGAGCGCGCGAACACATCACGCCCGAACCTGTCCGTGCCGAACCAATATTCGGCAGAGGGCGGCTGGAAAGTATTCGCCGGGTCGGTGGACAGAGGGTCGCCTACGAAAAATGGGCCGATGATCGCCAGTCCGGTGAAGAGGAGCAGCAGAGCCGCACCTATGACCAGCAGCGGTTTTCGTCTCACGAAACCAAGCGACCTCCTGGTGCGAGACTGTTTCTCCGCTCCCGCAAACTCTTCTGGAACGAAGTCGGGGCTCCGATCTGGGACCGTCGTGCTCACTTCGAACTCGTCCTGCCGAGTCGGATGCGCGGATCGGCCAGGGCGTAGCCGACATCGATCACGATGTTGAGAATCACGTACAGGACCCCCACCATGATCACAAAACCCTGGAGTGATTCGAGGTCGCGGGTCGAGATCGCATCAAACGCGTATCTGCCCACTCCCGGCCAAGAGAAGAGAAACTCAACAATGATGTTCCCACCCAGCATGAAACCGAAAACGATGCCGATCGTTGTGATCACCGGGATCAGCGCATTCCGAGTCCCGTCCACAAAGAGCATCTGTGTCCTGGGTACACCGACGGCCTTGGCGGTGCGAACGAAATCGCTGTCGAGGGCCTCGATCATCGCGGCTCTTACCATCTTCAAGATGGGTGCCGCCAGCACGAAGCCCAGAGTGAACACCGGCAACGCCAAGTAGCGCACCGCCTCCCAGGCAACGGCGAACTGGCCGGAGAGCACCCCATCGATGGTGAAGAACCCGGTCACCATCGGCGGAGGTGAGGTTCCCACGGCGAGCCTATCGACCGGCCCAGGAAACCAGCGCAGGCCGAAAGCAAAAAAGAAGATCAAGAGCAGGCCCAACCAGAACAGAGCCATCGAAGACCCGAGCACTGCGAAGAAACGGGCGAAGTGATCAAGCCAGGTGCCCTGCTTGGCCGCGGCGACAATACCAAGTGGCACCCCGATCAAGACGGCCAGCACCACCGAGTAGAGGGCCAGTTCGAGCGACGCCGGAAGCCGATCGACGAGCTCGCCGAGCACCGGCTGGTCGGTGCGAATCGACACTCCCAGATCGCCTCGCACGAATCCGGAAATGTAGTCGACGAACTGTTCGGATATGGGGTCGTCCAGACCGTACTGGTCGGCGATGTACTGAATCCGCTCCTCGTTTGCATAGGGCCCGGCCCGCAGCGACGCTGCGTCTCCCGGCACGACCCGCACGATGAAGAACACCACCACCACGATGCCGAAGACGGTCAGAAGGCTTATTCCAAACCTCTTCGCCAGATAACGTCCCATGCCCACCTTTGATAGCAGTGTGGCTGCGCCCGTGGGCGCAGCCACCGCACCTGCGTAGGTTGTGTATCAGCCCTTCGAGAGGTTTTCGAACCTCGGTACTTCGGTGAAGTCCTTGGTGACGCCGGTGATATTCGCCTGGGTCGCCAGGATCCAGTCGGCAGACCACAGGTAGATACGATCGGCATCTTCAATCATCAGCTGCTGGGCCTCGAGCCCAAGCTCGTTGCGTCGCTGCTGATCGGTCTCGAATGTCCCGTCGGCGATGATCTCGTCGAGACGCTCGTTGCAGCCGCCGGCGAAGTTCGTAAACGCGTCACACTTGGCGAGGAAGGTCATCTGGTAGAACGGATCGTCTCCCCACGAGAACCACTCGTGAAAGAACATCGGAAGTTCGCGGCCATTCAACTTCTCGGAGTACTCACCATCTGGCAGCACATTGATGTTCACCGTGACCCCGATCTCCCTGAGGGCATCCTGGATGAACACTGCCGCCTCCTGATCCTGAGACCGGGAGTTCTGGACCGCCAGCTCGACCTCGAAGGGGGCGACACCAGACTCATCCATGAGTTCCTGTGCCTTGGCCAGGTCGGTCGTGTAGATGCCGGCAGCCTCACCCTGATAGGTCTCCATGTTCGACGTGATGAGGGTTCCGGCTGTCGAGGCGTTACCGAACATCACGTTGTCGATGAGAGCCTGGTACGGGACTGCGTATGAGATCGCCTGACGAACCAGCTTGTTGTCTAGATTGGGTTCGGCTGCGGCATTCATGCCGATGTAGATGAGCCGTGTCGAAGGTGCCGTATACACGTTGATGTTCGGATCGTCCGCCAGCTCACTTACCAGCCTCGGCGGGAGGCCGACCGCAACATCGAGGTCACCATTCTGAAGCAGTTGGGCCCTCTGGGACGCGTCCGGCACGTTGCGCACAATGATCCCGGCGTTGGCGACTTGACCAGGCCAACCCGGATTCGGCGCCAGAACGACTTCGCCGCGGGCCTGATCCCAACTGGTCAGCGTGTACGGGCCTGAGGCGTTGGCGTTGGTTGTGAAGTAGTCGAAGGCGAACGGGTCTTCGTCCGTCGCCTGCGCATTTGCCAGCGATTCCTGGATCGGACCGAAGACCTGGAACGTCATGAACCGGTCGAACAACGCGGTCGGCTGGTTGGGAGAGATCGTGAAAACGAGGTCATCCACCACTGTGAAGGCATCAGGGGAATCGATCGCAATGAAGGGCAACAGCAGCGGGATGTAGCTCGCCGGCGCTTCGATGCTGCGCTTGAGCATGTAAACCGCGTCCGCAGCAGTTATGGGATCTCCGCTCGCGAATTTGGCATCTGGGTTGAGCGTGAAGGTGGCCGTCCCGTCGTCAGCTACATCGTAAGAATCCAGCAATGGGCTTGGCACGACTTCACTCGTCCCGATCCTGGCACCATCCTGGTCGACGTATACCTGATCGAGGAAAGGCTGGTAAAGGGCTCTGGTCACCGCATAGGAACCTGTGCTTCGGAACAGATGCTGCTCGAGGATGTTGATATCAGTCGACAGTGAGACGACGATCTGGTCGGTTGTCGGATCCGGAGCCTCAGTGGTTGACGGAGCCTCAGTGGTCGTCGGAGCGGCATCGGGTTCCGCTGAGACAGTCGTGGGCGCAGCCGGTGGCTCGGTCGGCGTAGTGGTGTCGGCTGTTTCGGCATCACTTCCACACGCAGCTGCAACGAGCGCCAAGGCCAGGAACAACGAAACCATCAGCAAGGGTCGGAGTGGCTTTCTTCGTGTCATATCTGCCTCCCAAGAATCGAACGGCCATGCGTTGGCTGGTGCCTGCAAGCCACTTGGCGCAT
Organism: uncultured Acidimicrobiia bacterium; assembly: GCA_937900165.1. Taxonomy (GTDB): domain Bacteria; phylum Actinomycetota; class Acidimicrobiia; order Spongiisociales; family Spongiisociaceae; genus SZUA-232. Next base: position 6,370 of record CALCCX010000396.1, read on the forward strand.
ATTATAACAAATGGAAACGCAGAGGTCCGGCTGGATTCGCTCACTCCGCAGGTTCCAGGAGCGCGTTTGAACATCCATCTGCGCGGGGAGGGCCAGGGCCTTGCTCGTAAGGACCCAGGGGCAGGGGGATAGCCGAAGCTACGTAGAGGACGATAAAGCAGCGAGCGAGTTACAGATCTGTCGAATTCGCGACATGATCAGCCGGACAGGAGAGCCGACGCGGCGCGGTTCCGAGCGCCGGTTCGCCGAATCGAGGTGCGCGGACCGCTGCACAAATCTGTACCAAATTCTGGCGTGACATTCTGTACAGAATTTGGTACAGTTCATAGATCGTGCAAACAAGGAGCGTGGAAAATGGCTACGGCCCCATTGACTGAAAGATCGGAAGAGCACACGTCTGAACTCCAGTCACACTGAT
>CALCCX010000397.1 GCA_937900165.1 uncultured Acidimicrobiia bacterium
AGCGACGTCTTCCAGGACTACTCGACGACGAACCTGACCTTCCAGGTCGGAGCCAACGCCGGAGATACGATCGACATCGCCACCGATCTGGCATTGTCAAGCGCCAATGTGTTCGGTGCCGACGTGAGCACCGTGGACTTGTCCGTGGACGCCAGCGCGGCTCTCGCGAACATCGACGCTGCGATCGACGCAGTTTCGACGACCCGTGCGGAGCTGGGTGCAACCCAGAACCGTTTCGAGTCGACGATCTCCAACTTGAGCGTCGCCGTCGAGAACTTGTCAGCGTCTGAATCTCGGATTCGTGACACCGACTTCGCTCTCGAAATGGTGAGCTTCACGCGGAACCAGATCATGGTTCAGGCCGGTACTGCGATGCTCGCCCAAGCCAACGCCATCCCGCAGTCAGTGCTCCAGCTGCTGCAGTAAGGAAGGCCTCTACCTGGTGGCGGCGGCCAGTCCGGCCGCCGCCGCCACACAATCCCACTCGGCACAATCTCACCTGGGTGGGCCCTACCAACGGCCGATTCGCCTTCCTCTGACAACTAACACAACACCCACGTCGGCCGACCAACAGAACAGGAGGTTCTGATGGCGATCCCACTCATCAACTTTGGAGGCCTTGCCAGCGGCCTCGACACCAACTCGATGATCACCCAGCTAGTGGCGCTGGAACGCATACCACTCCAGCAGCTCGAAGCAAGAAAGGCCGGATACGAGGCAAAGGATTCGGCCTGGACCTCGATCACCACCCGTCTTTCTGCTCTTCAGGACGCAGTGGACGCGCTGAAGGACCAGGGATCGTTCGCAAAGTTCGTCTCTGGGACGTCTTCATCGGACGCCGTCACCATCACATCTGTCTCGGGAGCCAACCCCACTACTGCGTCGTTCACGGTGAACCAGTTGGCGGCCGCGCATCAACTCGTCAACGACGCTACCTTCGGATCCGGTACGGATCTGATTGGCGCCGGTGATTTCACAATCACCGTCGATGGCCAGGATTCGGTGTTCACGACAGACGGCACAGCCACCCTCGATGACCTCGCCACGATCATCAATGCCGGTACCAGCGGGGTGACCGCTGGAGTCCTCAAGGTCGACGAAAACACCTATCGGCTGACCCTGTCGGTGGAGAACACGGGGGCAGCAAGCGTATTCACCGCCTCGGGTACTCAGCCAGGCATGGGCACATCCACAATCCTCCAGCAAGGGGCGGATGCGTCGATCACCATCGGTCAAGGTGCTGGGGCGATCACCGTCAACCGTGACTCGAACACGGTCTCGGACTTGATCGATGGCGTCACGCTGACCCTCAACGAGGTCACCGTAGACCCCGTGACCATCACCGTAACTCGAGATATCGAGGCAGCCGTCGGAGCAGTCCAGACCTTGGTCGACGAGTTGAACGCCGTATCCAAACAGTTCACAGCCCTCACGGCCTACAACGTCGATTCCGAAACCGCCGCACCCCTCCAGGGTGACGCGACCGCACGTAGCCTCGCCTCTGCCCTCCGAACGACCGTTTCGAGTGTTCAAGAGGGACTCGCCGGGAGTTTCACGTTCGCCGCCTCCCTCGGAATCAGCCTGACCCGAGACGGCGAGTTCACGCTCGACACCACGATGCTCCGCGACGCGTTGGAACAGGACTTCGCCGGCGTGACCGAATTCTTCGAGGGCGACGGCGCCTCCGACGGCCTAGGCGCAGCCATCAACACCTTTCTGGATGGTGCCGCGGGGAAAGATGGCTCGATCGAACGGGCCAGGGACCGTTGGCAGGCGCAAATCAGCAACATCGAAGATGCCATCGAGCGAATGGAGGATCGGGTTGACCGCCGTGAGGCGGCGCTGATCGCTCAGTTCGCCAGGCTCGAGACTGCCATGGGCCAGCTCGGCGGCATGAGCCAGCTACTCGGCACACTCCCAGGCATCCAACAATGACCGCCCTCGCATATAACAACCAGCAGGCAATGAGCCGCCAAGTTGGCGCCTATCGAAGCCAAACGATCGAGACAGCCAGCCCCGCCAAACTCATCACGATGCTTTACGACGGCGGGCTCAGGGCTATCGCCGCCGCTCGGATAGGCATCGATGCGGGCGACACCGAAGAAGCTCACTTGCAACTGGTCAAGGCCCAGGCGATCGTCACCGAATTGTCCGCATCGCTGAACATGAAGGAGGGCGGCGAGATTGCCCAATCCCTCGCGGCTCTCTACGACTACTGCACCGATGCGCTCCTCAAGGCCAACGTGACCAAGTCGACGGTGCATTTGCGCCCCGTCGAACAGATCATCACCGAACTCCGCGACGCATGGAACACGATGTCCGGACAGAACGAGGCCTGAGTAATGTCGTGGCAAACCGTAGTCGACGACCTCGAGGGCCTTGTGGTGGCTTGGAGGGCGGTGGCCGAGGGCGAATCCGACATAGAGATCACTGAGCTGCCCCGCCTTCCATCAGGCCAACCAGATCCAGAAACCGCCGGCCAACTCATTGCTCTGCACGCCGAAATGATGGTCGTAGAAAGTGAACTCGCGTCTGCGCGCGACCTGACTGCAGAATCGATAGCCGAGCTGAGAACCATCAAGACGGCCGCAGACAAATATCTGCGCGCCTGAACAGCTACAGCCGCAGCACTGGTGCGGGCGAGCGCGCAAGTTTCGATGTCTCGGCGAGGGGTAGCAACATCTCCTCCCCCGTCTGGTGACGAAGGAGCCAGACATCTGGGGGAGGTGGCGGCGAGTCATTTTTTCGCCGCCGGAGGGGGCCGTACCCACCAAGAGAACTTGCCCCGAGTCAAACACGCCAAACAAGTACTTGCGCGGGTTCGGCGCCCCCCTCCGGCCTAACGGCCTCGTCCCCCCAACCGACCGACTTCGTCGCCCGGGGGGACAGATGTGGTTGCCACAAGAGCGTGCCCCAACCATCTCCTCCCCCGTGCGGCGAGGTACGAGCCGTACAGTTGGGGGAGGTGGAGGCGAGTCATTTTTTCGCCGCCGGAGGGGGCGGCACCCACCAAGAGAACTTGCCCGCCCCGACTGCGTCGGGGTTGGTCCAACCCACCCGCTCACATACTTGCCGGGGTTCGGCGCCCCCCTCCGCTCGCAAGCTGACCTCGACGAAGTCGAGGCCTCGTTCCCCCAAACATATGCCTCGTACCTCGGCGCACGGGGGGACAGATGTGGCAATCACCAAATCCTTGAGTCCCACTCTGTGTGATATTTCTCCTTACTCAGAGCGGTTGACTGTCGACCGGTGTCTTTGACAACAGAATGCACGGAAGCACTTTTGATCAGGGAAGAACGCCAGGCGTTCTTCCCTTTTCTTTTGGGCACTCAGAAACAACGGAGATCAACGTGAATGTCATCGGTAACGGCACAGCGATGCAGGCGATGGAATACGCTCTGCGAGGGCTGGAGGACCGCCGCCAGGTCATATCGAACAACGTCGCGAACGCCCAGACCCCGGGATTCATCGCCTCAGAAATCGACTTCGAGGGCGCGCTGGCCAGGGCCCTGGAACGTGGTGACGCGTCCGATCCCGGCACTCCGTCTGCCACCCGTACGACCGACCAGGTCGGGATCAACGGCAACAACGTCCGGCTCGAAAAGGAACTCACCGAGATGATCCGTACCAATTTGATGAGCGACATGCTGATCAATACCTACAACTCGAAGCTTGAAAGGCTTCGCAGCGCGATCGGGGCGAGATAGTGTCGATCTTCGGAGCCATGGACATCGCCGCCACCGGCATCCGGCTCGGCCAGGTCTGGATGGACGCCGTCGCCCACAACGTGGCGAACGTCAACACGGTCACAAGAACGGACGAGGAGCCCTTTCGTGCCCAGCTGGTAGTCGCAGAAGAATCGACCGGGGTCCCGGGAGGGACTGGCAATGGCGTTACGGTCAGGGCAATCACCCGCCTCGAGGGGGATGCCGCGATCGTCCAGGATCCCCTGAATCCATTGGCTGACGAGGACGGCAATGTCCAGCTTCCGCTGGTGGACCTGCCTGGTCAGCTGGTCGACCTCGTTCTGGCAAGTCGGTCGTACCAGGTGAACGTCTCGGTACTCCAGCAGAGCCAAGCCGCCTACGAATCCGCCATGAGGCTTGGTCGCTGATGGCTGCCATCACGCCACTCACCTCGAGTTTGAGTTCACTCGCTCAGAGCGCCGCAAGCAAGGCGGCAGAGCCGACGGCCGCGGACGGCTTCTCAGACATCATCTCGAAGACGCTTGCCGACGTTTCAGCTGCTGAGGCAACCGCGGACAAGATCGCGGTGGGCATCGCGACCGGCGAGTCCGAGAACATTCAGGACCTCCTGATCGCCTCGTCAAAGGCAACCCTTGGGGTCCAGCTACTCACCGAAGTGCGCAATAGGGCAATTGAGTCGTACCAAGAGATCATGCGGATGCAGGTCTGATAAACGATGGCACAACGTTCATTCATCGATTCGGTTCAGGTGCTGCCACTCGCCCACAAGGTCGTAGCCGGCAGTGCTCTTGTGGTGCTGGCTCTGGCAGGATTCCTGTTCTTTCAGTGGGCATCTACGCCTACCTTTGCCGTGCTCTACAACGAGCTGGACGACCGTCAACTCTCAGAGGTCATCGAGGGACTGGATTCCCAAGGCGTCCAATACCAGGTCGAGGCCGGAGGTACGAGGATCCTCGTACCGCGCTCGCAGGTCGCCACCGCCAGGGCACGCCTGGCGTCAGACGGGGTCAGTGCGGGCGTCTCCGTCGAGGGCTATGAACTCCTCGATCAAAGCGGTTTGTCAGTTTCGGACTTTCGGCAGCAAATCGACTACAAGAGGGCGATCGAGGGCGAACTCTCACGCACCTTGGTGGCCATGGACGCGATCACCTCAGCGGATATCTTGATCGTGGTGCCCGAAGAGGCTCTATTCGCCCAGAACCAGGATCCGACCACCGCTTCGGTGTTGATCGACTCCTTGCGGCCATTGACGGTCACCGAGATCGAGACCATCACATTCCTTGTGTCCTCGGCCGTTGAAGGGCTCGAACCGGACGCGGTGGCGGTCGCCCATGTCGACGGACAGGTACTGAACGCCCCAGGCAACGCAGCCGGATCTTCGACTGTCAGCAACCGCAACCTTCGGATGGTCGAAGATTTTGAGAGCTCCCTCGCAAGCGACGTTCAAGCCCTCCTCGTGACGATGCTCGGACCGGACCGCTCCTCGGTCATCGTGCGCGCCGATCTGAGTTTCGACGAACAATCCGTGGAGACTCAAACCTTCGAACAAGATACTGCCACACCACTGCGCGAACAGCTGCTGAACGAACAGCTCAATGGCTCAGGGGCGCCCCCAGTTGGTACCGTCGGTGTCAACGGTGAAGAACTCCCGGTTGATGGCGACGGGGCATACACATACCTGCGCGACGAATCGACCACCGAGTACGGGATCAACAACACGACGACCCTGTCGGTGACCGCCCCAGGATCGGTCAAGAGTTTGTCAGTGGCCGTCGCGGTCGACGACGGGTCCGGCACCGGCCTTCCCGCGCCGAATCCGACCCAGATAGAGGCCCTGGTGACGGCAGCCCTCGGGCTGAACCTGGAGCGCGGAGATCAGATCGAGGTCAGCGCAGTCGCCTTTGCGTTGGCAGAAGAGCCAGACGCAGCAACCGCCGCGGCCGCTGAAGAGGCGACAGCCTCGCCCCTCGATCAGTTGCCCTCGCTTCTCGGCGCGGTGGCTGTCGTCCTGATCGCGGCCGCCCTCCTGTTCATGACCAGAAGTGGCAAGGGTGGCAAGAAATCAGCCGGCGACGCAGCTGCGATTCCCGGCGGCGCCGCGCCAGCCCTCCCACCAGGCGCGCCTCAGGCGGCGATCGGCGGAGGTGGCCAAGAACTCGTCGGTGTCGGCGCCGGGGGGAACGCCCTCGAAGCCGGAGTGATGCAGCTGGCCGAGAGTCGCCCGGAGGAAGTCGCCGGACTCGTCAAAGACTGGCTCCAAGAAGGTGAATCGTGAGCGAAGAGTTCGGCGCCCGCCAGAAGGCCGCCGCCCTGGTCCTAGCACTGGGAACGGAGAAGGCGAAGGGTCTGCTCGGTCATCTCAACGAAGACGAAGTGAGGGTTCTGGCCGCGGAAATCGCCAAACTCGAAGAGGTCGGAGCCGAACAACGGGACGGCGTCTACCGAGAGACGCTCGAGAACGCGACCCGCGGCGGTCTCCATGGGGGAATGGACCGAGCCAAGGAGTTGCTCGCCAGCTATGACGGTGGCTCGGGCGACGTCATGCTCGATGACCTACCAAGAGGTCGGTTCAAGTTCTTGACCTCGATGGGCGAAGGCGCGGGCCAGATCCTCCAGGACGAACACCCCCAAGTCATTGCCGTGGTGCTCTCCGAGTCCTCGTCAGAAGAATCCTCGACGATCATGGCCGCCCTCCCGGAAGACCTGCGGTCCGAGATCTCCTTCCGTCTCGCAACCATCGGTGAGGTCGAGCCCGAATCGCTGGCGGCAATCAAGGAGAGCCTCCAACAGCGCGTCAACGCTCCGCAACCATCCAAGTCGAGTTCCACGATCGACGGTGCCAAGAGCATGGCTGAGATCCTCAACGCCGGGTCAAAAGAGGACCAAGAAGAAATTCTTGGCTTCATGGAACAACAGGACAAAGACGTGGCGGATCGGGTAAGGGCTCTGATGTTCGTTTTCGATGACATTGTCGAGATCGACGATCGCGGAATTCAAGGCATCCTCAAGAACCTCGACACGAAAACGCTGTCGTTGGCGCTAAAGGGAACGTCTGAGCAGGTGCAATCGAGGATTACCAGCAACTTGTCAGAGCGGGCCAAAGCATCCCTCCTCGAAGAGATCGACCTAATGGGACCAGTACGTCGTTCAGAAGTCGAGGAGGCCCAAGCCGAATGTGTCGCGCAGATTCGCCTACTCGAAGAATCGGGCGAGCTGGTCCTCGCGAGAGGAGGGACCGATGAGCTCATCTCCTAGCCGAGTACTGAGGCACGCCAACTTGGAGCTGGTCAGATCGGAAGAGCACACGTCTGAACTCCAGTCACACTGATATA